>JAPKCG010000036.1 GCA_028823055.1 Sphingomonas bacterium | reverse complement strand
GGATGATGGACGACGATGTCCTTGGTCTTGATCGCCGCGAAACAGTCGCCGCCGAATTCACGAATGCGCTCAGGGAACCGGGGAATATAGGGCGGAAATTTCAGATCGGGCCGGTCTTCATCGACCACCGCGTCAAGGTCGCCGATGCCGAGCAAATTGCCGCTTTCGGTGACGATCGCCACCGTGCCGCCCAGTTCTTCTTTGAGAATTGCCGACAGCGCGTCGGAAATACCCGTTTCGACCTCAAGCCGGATAACGCGACCTCGCCGGCGGCGTTTGATCGCGTTGGCGAAATAGCGGACAAGATCCTCCGCCTCTTCGTCGATCTCGATATCGCTGTCGCGCAGAACGCGGAACGAGGCTGCAGCGTTGATTGTGTAGCCGGGGAAGAGCAGAGGTGCGAACCGCTTCAGCATCGCCTCGATCGAGATATAACGCGCCGGATCGCCCGGAATTCTGAGGAAACGCGCTGCCGACCCCGGCACCATCACCAGTTCGCGCACCGGCTCGCGATCCGAATTGCGGACCAGATCGAACATTACCCCAAGCCCCTTGTTGGGGATAAACGGGAACGGGTGCGACGGATCGAGCGCCTGCGGCGTCAGGATCGGAAAAATCTGCTCGCGGAAATGGGTTTCCAGCCACGCCTCGACATCGCTGTCGACTTCGTCACGGCGCAAAACATGAAGTCCGGCATTATCGAGCAATTCGCGCAAATCGCCCCACACCGCCTGCTGGCTCTCCATCAATGCATCGGTTTCTTCCGAAATCGCGGCAAGCTGCTGCCCGGCGGTCAGACCGTCGGCGGACCGGCGATCGACATCCTTAAGCTGTTGCCCCTTGAGCCCGGCGACACGGACCATGAAGAATTCATCGAGGTTATTTCCCGAAATCGACAGGAACCGCAATCGTTCAAGCAGTGGGTGCGCGGTATTGCACGCCTCCTCCAGCACGCGGCGGTTAAACGCCAACCACGATAATTCGCGGTTGAAATAGCGGTCATTGGCTTCGGGAACGAACGGATCGTCGTCGGTGCCCGACAAGCGGGCGATATGGGCAGGTCTGGTCATAAAGCCTCTTTGTCAAACAACGATGGCAATGAGGTGACGATCCCCGCGGCCTCCAATACAGTGCGGGCGAGCGGGATCGTCAATCGTTTGCGTCGTTCGAGCGCTTCCTGGTCGAGCGCATCGACGACGCGCTGGATGACGATGTGGCTGCGTTCGATCCGCATAGCGAGCCAGTCGATCAGATCGGGTTTCGCATCGAGCGCGCGCCGGGCAAATAATGCGCCGATCAATGCGCGCATCAACGCATCATCGGGCGGACCGATTTCGGCGTGCGTGCTGGCGGCGAGGCGCGAGCGCAGATCGGGGAGCTTCACCGTCCAGGCGGGCGGTGCGGCATCGGCGACGATGACCAAGGGACGACGGGTCGCCTGCGCCTCATTCCATGCGTGAAAGATCGTTGCTTCGGGAACCCGCTCGGCATCGTCGATGATCGTGCCACCACTCTTACCCGCGAATATTCGCGCCAGCGTGCTGCGACCCGATTTGCGCGGCCCCGTCAGCACCGCCGCGGTGACGGGCCACGCCCCCCAATGTTCCAGCAGATGTGCCGCACGCGCATTCGACGGCGTCACGATGAATGCGTCGTCCCCGGGCGCTGCTGGCCACCCGAGCGGCAGCGCCATCTGGTTCATCCCGTTGGCGCGCTGTCTTGAGGCAAATCGGGCGGAAGCAACTGCGGTGCCCGGCGGATGCGGATCGACGTACCCGATCCCGTCACCTGATAGCCGCGTACCTGGAGCGCAGATCGCAACGAGTCGGGATCGCCGTCATAGACGACGCGCATCAGCGATTCGCCGCCGAGCGCGAGACTGTTTGTCGCGGCCGCGCGAACGCCCGGGATCGACCGCATCAGCGATTCGGTGTTCGCGACCGATGTCGGACCAGGCGATTCATACTGCAGCGTGATCGTTATCCCGGCATTCGCGGGTGCTGTATCACCGACGATCTCGGCCAACGACGTGCCGTCGTCGTCTACAGGCTCCTGGTCGATCACGTCCGCCTCGGGCGTCGGGGGCGGGTTCAAGCTAGGGTCAAAACCGAGCGCGCCTTGCCGTAACGCCTTTTGATACATGTCATCGAGACGCTTGACCCCGGCATCGAGCAGCGCAGGCAAGCCGGCAGCATTGTTCACGCGCAGCGCCAAGCTGCCGATCAGCAGATTGTCGGGACCATGCCGCGCCTGAAACTGACCGATGATCGGTCCACCGGGATAGGTCCGATATAGCCTCACCACGGGGATAAGAATGTCGCGCGCGCCATATTGATCGATGATCGTCCGCCACCATCCGCGTCCCGGACGCGAAATCTGGCCTGCATTGAGCAACAGCGAATCGGCTCCGTTACCCGCGGGCCGGACATAATCGATACTGCTATTGCCCGTGCGATACCGCGCCCATGCTTCTTGCCAGGGGTTGCGGGTTTCGAAGACGGTTTCGATGCCGCCGGAAATCTGGAGCGGGACGACAAGCATCGGGCGCGACCGGTCGCTATAGGCGGCGATGCCGAGCAACGATCCCGCCCGGTTACGGTCGAACAGGACACCAAGCTTCGCGATATATCGCGTCGGCCCGATCTGTTCGTTTTCGATGACGATTCCCGACACGATCTGATCGAGCGTCCCGTCGGATACCATTGCGCCGCCACGACCAAGGCGGCGCGACAACTGCACCCACGCCTTGCGCTGCGCGAGGCGCCAACCACCATAGCGCGCGGCATCCGCATCCCTGGCCTCGACATCGACGTCGATGCCCGACACTTCATAGCTGCCCGAACTGTCGATCGGTGCCGCACCACGCCCGCCCTCAAGCTGCGCATAGGCACCTGCGGCGAGTAGCAGCGACAGGATCGCAAAAGGCGTAAAGAAAGGGCGAAAGCGCATTGCGCGTCCTTTTGGCGAACCAATCGTGGAAATCCAAGCGCGATGTGGTTAGCAGCGTAGCAGATGACCAACGATCGCCGAAACTCGCCCTATACTTATGCCGATGCCGGCGTCTCGATCGCTGCGGGCAATGCGCTCGTTCGCGCGATCGGGCCGCTCGCCAAATCGACGCGCCGTGCAGGCGCGGAGGCGGAACTTGGTGGCTTTGGTGGATTGTTCGACCTGAAGGCCGCGGGTTTTGTCGATCCGTTGCTCGTTGCCGCGAACGATGGGGTGGGCACGAAACTGAAACTGGCGATCGAATGGGACCGGCATGGAGGCGTTGGTATCGATCTTGTCGCGATGTGCGCCAACGATTTGATCGTCCAGGGGGCCGAGCCGCTCTTCTTTCTCGATTATTACGCGACCGGAAAGCTCGACAATGGTGTCGCCGAACAAGTTGTCGCCTCGATCGCTGAGGGCTGTCGTCAGGCCGGCTGCGCGCTCATCGGCGGCGAAACCGCGGAAATGCCCGGCATGTACGCGGCGGGCGATTATGATCTGGCCGGATTCTGCGTCGGCGCGGTCGAACGCGACGCGGTCCTCACCGGACGCGACATCGCGGCGGGCGATATACTGCTCGGGCTGGCGTCGTCGGGGGTGCATTCCAACGGATTTTCGCTCGTCCGGCGGCTTGCGGCGGACAAGGCGTGGAAGCTCGATCGGCCCGCTTTATTCGATCAGGACCAATTGCTGATCGACCATTTGATGGCCCCGACCCGCATCTATGTCGAAAGCCTGCTTCCGCTGCTCAAGGCTCGGCAGATCAAGGGGTTGGCCCACATCACCGGGGGCGGCCTGCTCGAAAACATCCCGCGCGTCCTGCCTGACGGTGTCCATGCGACGGTCGATGCGGATCGCTGGCCTCAGCCACGGCTGATGGCGTTCTTGCAGGCGCAAGGCGGTATCGAGCCCGAGGAAATGGCGCGGACATTCAATTGCGGGATCGGCATGGTCGTTGTTGTCGGACAGGCCGAGGTCGATGCTGTTCGCGAAGTGCTCACCGCGGCGGGCGAGGCGGTGTTCACGATCGGCACGATCGACGCCGGTACGCGCGGTTGCACCGTTCGCGGCTCCGACGAGACGTGGAGTGCGCGCGGGGATTGGGTGGCGACGCATGATGCCTGACCCATCGTGACGCGGGTCGGCATTCTCATTTCCGGCCGCGGGTCCAACATGATGGCGCTCGTCGACAGCGGGATCGACGTCGCGCTTGTCGCTTCCGACAAACCCGACGCCGCCGGTATCGCCTGGGCGAGGGACCGTGGGCTTCCAACCTTCGCGTTGAGCCCAAAGGGCGTTGGCAAAGCCGCATATGAAACACAGATCGACCATGCCCTGCGCAACGCAGGCGTCGAGGTGGTCGCGCTGGCGGGCTATATGCGGTTACTCTCCGACGATTTCGTCGGTCGCTGGCGTGGGCGGATCGTCAATATCCACCCCTCGCTGCTGCCGAAATACAAGGGCCTCGACACTCATGCGCGTGCGATCGCGGCAGGCGATACCCATGCCGGTGCCTCGGTCCATCTCGTCACCGAAGAGCTTGATGGCGGCGCCGTACTCGGTCGGACCGAGGTCGCGATCGAACCGGGCGACACCGCCGACACGCTCGCCGCGCGCGTCCTCGTCGCCGAACATGCGCTTTACCCCAGCGTTCTCAAGGAGTTTCTCGCCCGATGAGCCCTAATCCCGATGCCGTCCTCGCCAAGGTTCGCGAACGCGCGCTGGCGATGCCCGAAGCCGACGAGCGGCTTTCGCATGGATCGCCGGGCTTCTTCATCACCAAGGGTAAGTTCTTCGCCTATTTCTGGCACGACCATCATGGTGATGGCGAAACGGGCGTGATCGTCAAGACGACGGGCGCCGACGAGCAGGCGATGCTGATCGAGATGGATCCCGATTGTTATTACAGCCCGCCTTATCTGGGAGCATCGGGCTGGGTGGCGATGCGGCTCGACCGCGCTGACTGCGACTGGGACCGCGTCGGCGACCGGATCGCGATCAGTTGGGAACTCGTTGCGCCGCGCCGGCTGCTTGAGGCGGGCGGCCGATGAGCGAGGATGTCGACCTTCCGGAGCCGCCATCCGATGAAAAGACCGAGCGCGCCCGAACCCGTCGCCGCTGGTTGACGCTGGCGGAGATCGTCGCGGTAACCGGCGTGGTGATCGCAGGGCTGAATCTGTACACCAACTGGACCGACCGCCGCGATCAGGCCCAGCAGCGCAGCGCGGAAGATGAACGTACAGCGCAGGAAAAATCGCGTGTCGAATTGACCGGCACGGTCACGGACGGCGGCAAGACGCTGACGCTGAGCGATCCGTCGCACGACGTGTCGGAAGCGGTCGTCGCCTTTCCCAAGGCACTTGGCATCGGAACGAAACGCCCCGCTGGCGAACCCGAAATCGATGCGGACTGGTTCGCCGCACCGTTGCTGAAGCTTACCGATGGCGGATCGGATGACAGGACGGGCCGCGTGCCAGTACTCGTTACAGTTCGCTACTTCGTCGGCGATGCGCCGCAAACGGCTTCATCGGTGTATGATGTCATCTGGCGCACCAAGGGCCATTTTCTTGGCGGGCGGTCGCTGCGGATCGAGGGGATGAAATTACGCCAGCGGGGCGGATCGCCAGCGGCGGTCGATGCGGCCTGGACGAAACTGAAGCCGTGACCCCGAAGGCGCTTCAAACCGCTCGGGCGTAAATCCTGTCGTCATGCCATGTCTGGCCGACGAGAAACCGCCGCGCCCCGACAACGATGAAACCGTGTTTCTCGTAAAATCGGTGCGCGCGTCGGTTACCGCCATAGACGCCAAGCAGGATGCGCCGTTTCGCCAATTTCCGGGCGTCGTCAAACGCACGCTGCATCAGCGCCGCGCCTAGCCCCGCGCCATAATGGGTCGCGAGCGTGTAAATTCGCTTGAGCTCGATGTCGTCCGGGCCGATGTCGACGGGAAGGTCGGGGGGCATGAGCAGCGTGTAACCGATCGGCGCTGCCCCCGCCGAGCATTCGGCGAGAACCGCAACGCAGCCGGGATCGGCAGCATGATGTTCGAAAGCTCCGACACTGCTGTTTGTCGCGACATGCGCAACGATGTCGGCACCATTGAGCACGCCCGCGAACGCTTCGAGAAAGCTCGCGCCCGCGACGAGCGACAGCGCGGCGGCGTCGGTAATCGACGCACGCCGCAACCGCCAGTTGGGATCAGCCGACAATTTCTTCCGGCTTGAAGAAAAACGCGATCTCGGTCGCCGCATTTTCGTCCGAGTCCGACCCGTGGACGCTGTTCGCCTCGATCGATTCGGCCAGTTCCTTGCGAATCGTGCCCGCATCGGCATTTTCGGGGTTGGTCGCGCCCATGACGTCGCGGTTACGCTGAACGGCGTTCTCGCCTTCGAGGACCTGGACGACGACGGGGCCAGAAATCATGAATGCGACCAGGTCGTTAAAGAACGGGCGTTCCTTGTGGACGCCATAGAAGCCTTCGGCCTGCTCACGCGACATCTGGATACGCTTTGAAGCGACGACGCGAAGGCCGGCTTCTTCCAGCATCTTGGTGACGGCACCGGTCAGGTTGCGACGCGTCGCGTCGGGCTTGATGATCGAAAAGGTACGGTTCGCGGCCATGATGGTCACGGGCTCCTGCGTTGATGAAGAGGGTAAGTGGCGCGCACCTAGTCGTGGGGGCGCGGGATTGCAACTCGACAGGACAATTAGGCGGCTTGTTCCCAGCGCCCGGCATCATTCTGTTTCCAATAGCGCCGTTCGACGCCGTCGCGGTCGGTCAGGCCCTTCCACGAGCCCCGCGCCTCGCGAATCCGCTCGTCATCGAAAAAGTGAAAGGCACGATCGAAGTCGAGGGCGTCGTCGCGCCATTGGCCATCGACGATAGCGATAAAACGTGCGCCGTTCGCGGCATCGACATCTGGCGCGATCAGGATCGGTTGGCGCTTGTCGTCTCCCGCACCGCGTAAACCATGCGCAAGAAAGCTGTCGGCGGCGTATGTCCATAGCAGCCGATCGATCTCGCTACGCTGGTCCGAGGATTCCGCGACGATCAGCAATCGCCCGCCCCCCGCAACGACGCGCTCCGCAATTTGCGGCAACGCGCGTGCGAGCGGCATTGCAGTCAGATGATAAAAATCAACCTTCACTTATTTTTCGAAATTGTCCGCGACGAACCGGTCAAGCAAACGCACGCCATAACCGGTCGCGCCCTTGTCATGTACGGCGGTCGCCTTGTCGGACCAGACCATGCCCGCAATGTCGAGATGCGCCCATTTGACGCCATCGTCGATGAAACGCTGGAGGAACTGGGCGGCGGTGATCGACCCTGCCCCGCGCGGGCCGACATTCTTCATGTCCGCGATCGGTGAATCGATCAGCTTGTTATACGCATCCGACAGCGGGAACCGCCACAATTTGTCGCCCGTCGCCTTGCCTGCGGCGGTTAGCTGTGCGGCCAGAACGTCATCGTTCGAGAACAGCCCGCCATGTTCGTTGCCGAGTGCGACGATCATCGCCCCTGTCAGCGTCGCGAGGTCGACGATCGCCTTTGGCCGGTGCGTTTTCTGGACCCAGGCGATTGCGTCGCACAGGACCAGACGCCCCTCGGCATCGGTATTGAGCACCTCGATCGTTTGTCCCGACATCGACGTCAGTACGTCGCTCGGGCGGATGGCGTTGCCGTCGGGCATATTCTCGACCAGCCCGAGCACGCCGATAACGTTCGCCTTCGCCTTGCGCGCGGCGATGGTCTTCATCGCGCCGGCGACGGCACCGGCGCCGCCCATATCCCACTTCATGTCTTCCATGCCGGCACCCGGCTTGATCGAGATACCGCCCGAATCGAACGTCACGCCCTTGCCGACCAAAGCGAGGTCGGGATCGCCCGCGCCCGCACCATTCCATTTGAGCGCAAGCAACCGAGCCTCCCGCCGCGACCCCTGACTGACACCGAGCAGAGCGCCCATGCCCAGATCGTGCATCGCGGCCTCGTCGAGGACGGTAATCTCAAGGCCGAGGCCCTCGACCTCTGCGCGCACCCATTCGACAAAGCTTTCAGGGTAAAGCGCGTTGGGCGGCGCGGTCACGAGACGACGCGTCAGCGCCATTCCCTGTGTCACCGCTTCCTGATCGGTCCACGCTGCAGCGATCCCGTCGGGCGCCCGCGCGATCGCGATCGTCTTCAACGTCGGCTTCTGCTTGTCGGCAAGTTTGGTGCGATAAAGGTCATAACGCCACGACCGCTGCGCGGCCGCGCCTGCGAACCGTGCAGCAGCCTTCGCGCTAGGAGCCGTCTTGGCCGCGCCGAGATCGACGACGACGTCGGTCGCACCCGATGTCAGCAGCTTTGCGGTCAGCGCGCCGCCCGCCTTCTCCCAGTCGCCATCGCCGCCCGCGCCGATCCCGAGCAGGATTACCCGTCGAGGCGCCGCATCCCCGGGGATGAAGAGATCGAGCGTCGCACCTGCCTCACCATCGAAGCGCGCGGCGGCTGCGGCGACGGTCGCGATCTCTGCACCCTCGCCCTCCAGTCCCGGCCAACGCACGCCATCGCCTGGCCCCTGACCGACTGGCAATGCGAGAATCGCGGGAGCGGTCGGGACGGAAGCGACAAAATCGATCTGCATGGAAACGACTACCTTGGAAATGAAACGGTGAAAAACGAACAGGCCCACGCTTTAGGCCAGCTTCGGCGACGCTGCAAAGCCAGGCGATTGCGGGGAACGGTACACAATGTAATAGGCGGAAAATTGCGATCAACGACCGGAGTGGCATCGGCCGCGCCGATATCGTTCGCCGGACAGGGTGGGTCAGTAGATTAACGTGGTGCGTATCGACCTTCTTGCTGGTGCTGCTCTCGCGCTGGCGCTCTCGGCCGGACCGGCGTGGGCGCAGGATCTGCAGACGCCCCCCGTCGCACCCCCGCCCCCACCGGTCGAGGGCATGTCGACCGACCCCGATCAGGTGCGTTTCAGCGCGGGTAGCCTGGAATATGATACGGACACCGATGTCGTCACCGCGTTGGGCGATGTGCGCATGTTTCGCACTGGCGATCGCCTGCGGGCGGATCAGGTGGTGTGGAATCGCAAGACGGGAAAAGTCGTCGCGACCGGCAACATCGCCATTACCAACCCGGAAGGCGACATCGCCTATGGCGATTCGATCGAGCTGACCGATTCGCTGAAGGACGGGATGGTCGAGAATATGCTCGTCGTCCTAGAACAGGGTGGGCGGATGGCGGCGCGCCAGGGATTGCGCGAAACCGATGGAACGATCGAGCTGCGCGATGCCGCCTATTCGCCCTGCGCGGTGACGAATAGTGATGGGTGCCCGAAAAACCCGTCATGGAAAATTACCGCGGTTCGGATCACCTATCGCCCCGATCGGCAGCGCATTTATTACCGTGGTGGTAAATTTCATCTGTTCGGGCTGCCCGCCATTCCTTTGCCGAGCTTCTCGCATCCGATCGGCCCAGGCTCCGAAAGCGGGCTGCTCAGCCCGATCTTCCGCTATAGTCAGGTCAACGGCCTGCAAGTTGCGACCCCTTATTATTTTCGCCTTGCGCCCAATCGCGGGCTGACGCTGACGCCGCATGTATTCACGAGCGTCCTGCCGATGCTGCAGGCGGACTATTCGATGCTCGACGAGCATGGTGCGTTGCGGGTCACCGCTTATGGCACGCGCAGCCGTCGTAGCGACGATCTCAACGCGCTGGCCAATACTCCGACCGAGCAGGCCTTTCGTGGCTATCTCGACAGCGTTGGGCGCTATCAGTTCACCCCGGAATGGAGCCTGTCCGAATCGGTCAGGCTGTCGACCGACAAGACGTTTCTGCGCCGGTACGACATCTCTCGCGACGACCGGCTACGCTCGACGGCGCGCCTCGAACATATCGACCGCGACAGTTATTTCGCGGTGACGGGCTGGTACGTACAGACCCTGCGCGCGAACGATAAACAGGGTTTTCAGCCCGTCGCACTGCCCGAAATCGACTATCGCCGCCGGATCGCCGATGTCGCGGGCGGCGTCGTTCAGCTTCAGGCCAATAGCTTGGCGCTGTCGCGCAGCTCGGGACAGGATACGCAGCGCGCCTTTATCAGCGCGCAATGGGACTTGCGCCAGATTACGCGCTGGGGACAGCTCGTAACCCTCACCGGCTATGCCCGCGGCGATGCGTATAACACGCAGGATACGCTGGCGACGTCGGTGGTGAGCTATCGCGGGATCGAGGGGTTCCAGACGCGCGGCATCGCGGCGGCGGCGGTCGACGTCAAATGGCCGTTCGTCGGCGACTTTTTCGGCGGAACCCAACGTCTGACCCCGGAGGTGCAGATCGTCGCCTCCCCGCAACTCGCCAACCTCGTCGTTCCCAATGAGGATTCGCGCGCGATCGACCTCGACGATACCAATTTGTTCGCGCTCAACCGTTTCGCCGGATATGACCGGTTCGAGGATACGTCGCGCGTTACCTATGGCGTCGAATGGGCGCTGTCGCTGCCGGGCATCAGCCTGCGGACGCAAATCGGGCAAAGCTATCGCCTCGCGACGCGGATGACGATCCTGCCGAACGGAACGGGGCTTGCCGAGCGCTTCTCCGATTATGTCGGGCGGACCGAACTCAGAATTCGCGACTTTGTATCGATCACGCATCGTTATCGATTGGATAAGGATGGACTGGCGGTTCGCCGGAACGAGATCGATGCAACCGTGGGATCGCGCAAAAGCTATGTCGTCGTCGGTTATCTCCGTCTCAACCGTGATATCATGCCCTCGATCGAGGATTTGCAGGATCGCGAGGAGGCGCGCGTCGCGGGCCGGATCCAGTTCAAACGGTTCTGGTCCGCCTTTGGGTCGGCCGTCGTCGATCTGACCGATCGTAACGAAGACCCGCTGTCGCTGTCGGACGGGTTCGATCCGCTGCGGACGCGCCTTGGCGTTCAATATGAAGATGATTGTATTCGCCTCGGCCTGACCTGGCGACGCGATTTCGTGACCAATGGCGATGCGCGCGCGGGCAACAGTTTCCTGTTGACGCTGGCGCTCACCAATTTGGGTCGCTAAGCCCGGGTTCAGTTTGGGCGGGTCATGGCGTGGCGACAGGCCGCGGCTTTGGCGTGCCGATGCGTATGGGATAACGGAAACATCGTGATCAATCGATATCGAGTGACGAGCGGCCTCGGCCGGGTATTGACGCTGGCGGCGCTGACGGCGATGGGAAGCGGCAGTATCGCACAGTCGGTCGTCGACCAGGCGGGCGCCCCCGCGACAACGCTGGACATCCCGCAGAATTTGCAGATCTTTGGTAAATTCGATCCGAATATTCGCAAGCCCACCGCGATCGTCAACGGCACGGTGATCACCGGCACCGATGTCGATCAGCGGGTCGCGCTGATCGCGGTGGCGAACAATGTCGAGAAGCTGACCGATGAGGAAAGCCAGCGGCTGAAGCTGCAGGTCCTGCGCCAGTTGATCGACGAAACGCTGGAGATTCAGGAGGCCAAGGCCGCCGAAATCACGATCACGCCCGACGAGCTCGCGCAAAGCTATGTCGGCGTCGGCAAGCGTTTCAATCGCACGCCCGATGAAATGACCAAATATCTCCGTGAACGCGGGTCGTCGGAGCGGTCGTTGAAACGCCAGATCGAGGGTGAACTCGCCTGGCAGCGGTATCTGCGGCGCAAAGTCAGCCCGTTCATCAACGTCGGCGATGAAGAAGTGAATTCGATCATCGACCGGCTGCAACAGGCGAAGGGTACGGAGGAATATAACCTCCACGAAATCTACCTCGCCGCCAATGACACCAACCGACAGCAGGTGTTCGACAATGCCCGCGCGCTGATCGCCGAACTGCAAAAGGGTCAGCAGCCGTTCGAGGCATTCGCGCGGCAATACTCCGAAGCGTCGACCAAATCGGTCGGCGGCGATCTCGGCTGGATTCGGCTTGCCACATTGCCACAGGCGCTTGCCGATGCGACGCAGCAGATGCAGGTCGGACAGGTGGTCGGCCCGGTTGAAACGGCAGGAGGTTTTTCGGTGCTTTATCTGACCGACAATCGTCAGGTACTGACGGCCGACCCGCGCGATGCGAAGCTCAATCTGAAACAGCTTACCGTCCGCTTCCCGCCAGGCACGTCGCAAACCGCTGCGCAGGCACGCGCGGCGCAATTCGCCAAGACGGTGCAGACGATCCAGGGGTGCGGGAGCGTCGAAAAGATAGCGGCGACGATCGATGCAGAGGTCGTCGACAACGACACTGTGCGCATTCGCGACCTGCCCCCACCGCTTCAGGAAATTCTCCTGAAGATGCAGGTCGGTCAGTCGACCCCGCCCTTCGGTTCTGCCGAAGAGGGTGTCCGGGCACTCGTCCTGTGCGGTCGCGACGATCCACAGGGTGGCAACGCGCCAAGCGCCGACCAGATCAAGGATCAGCTCGAACAGCAACGCGTCAATCTACGTGCGCAGGGCAAGCTGCGCGACCTTCGCCGCGATGCGGTGATCGAGTATCGCTGAGGAGAAATTCGTGACGGCCCCGATCGCGATTTCGATGGGTGATCCTGCCGGAATTGGTCCGGAAATCATTGCGAAATGCTGGGATGCCCGCGCTGAAAATGGTGTGCCCCCTTTCATCGCGGTCGGCGATGCGCGCGCGATCCGGCGGGTGTGGCATGGTCCGGTACAGGCGATCGACGACGTCGATGATGCACAAGACGTGTTCGGGACCGCGCTTCCCGTCATGACCGTGGAGGATGGCGGGTCGATCGTCCCCGGCCAACCCGATACCGAAGGTGCACGGTGCGCGCTGCATTCGCTTGAGCTGGCTGCTGGCCTTGTTCGATCGGGGGCGACGCGAGCGCTCGTCACCGGACCGGTGTCCAAATCGCAGCTTTACGGCATCGGTTTCACTCATCCCGGTCAAACCGAATTCGTCGCCGAACGATGCGGCATCGCGGGCGAGAATGCGGTGATGATGCTCGCCGCGCCTGGGCTGCGGGTCGTACCGATCACCACGCATATTCCACTCGCGCAGGTGCCCGCCGCCCTGTCGATCGAACTGGTGGTCGCGAAGGGGCGCGCGACCGCGCGGGGCTTGCGCCGCAATTTCGGAATCGAGGCACCGCGGATCGTCTTTGCAGGTCTCAATCCACATGCGGGCGAAAATGGCGCGTTAGGGCGGGAGGAGATCGATATTCTCGCTCCCGCGATCGAGCTGTTGCGCAGCGAGGGAATCGACGCCGATGGCCCCTTCGCCGCCGACACGCTTTTTCATCCGCGCGCGCGCGCTCAATATGATGCGGCCTTGTGCTGCTATCACGATCAGGCGCTCGTGCCGCTGAAGACGCTTTATTTCGATGAGGGCGTCAACATTACGCTTGGTCTGCCGATCGTGCGCACGTCGCCCGATCATGGCACCGCGTTCGGGATAGCGGGCAAGGATTGCGCGGAGCCGGGTGCGATGATCGCGGCCGTTCTGATGGCCGCCGCCGCCGCCGAACAACGCGCTCTTGATGCCCGAGGCTGACGCCGTCTCGCTGCCTCCCCTGCGAGAGGTGATTGCACGCCACGGGCTGTCGGCGAGCAAGGCGCTTGGTCAGAATTTCCTCTTTGACAGTCAGCTGCTCGCGCGGATCGCGGCAGTGCCCGGGGCGTTGGCGGGTAATGAGGTTCTGGAAATCGGCCCAGGTCCCGGTGGCCTCACGCGCGCACTATTGAAAGCGGGCGCTAAGGTTACCGCGATTGAACGCGATGCGCGATGTATCCCCGCGCTGGCCGAACTCGATACCGCCTTCCCGCGCCAGCTTCGCGTCATCGAGGGTGATGCGCTGGCGGTCGATATGCCGACGCTGTTCGAGGGGCGACCGCATATCGTCGCCAATCTGCCGTATAATGTCGGGACTGCGTTGCTCGTCGGATGGCTGACGACCGAGTGGCAGCCTTGGTGGCGATCACTGACTCTGATGTTCCAGAAGGAAGTGGCCGAGCGGATCGTCGCAGCGCCCGGCACCGACCATTACGGGCGACTCGCGGTGCTGTCGCAATGGCGAAGCAGCGCGCGGATCGCGATGCCGGTACATCGGTCGGCCTTCACCCCGCCGCCCAAGGTGATGTCCGCTGTCGTCCATCTGGAGCCTGCCGACGCCCCCTCTGGCGTTGCGGTACAGATACTCGAACGGGTCACCGCGGCTGCCTTCGGTCAGCGGCGCAAGATGTTGCGGCAGAGTTTGAAATCGCTGCCCGGCGCGCTGCAGGCAGTGGCGGCGCTAGGGATCGATGCGACGCGGCGGGCGGAAACATTGTCGGTCCCGGAATTCGTCGGGATCGCGCGCGCGCTTAGCTGACGGTCTATTCCCTGCTTGTCGGCTTGTCGGCTGGCGAGGCGGTCTTGTCTATCTGCGCAGTCGTGATGGGCGGCCCCTTGGCGATCACCGCCGCAAGCTGATTGGCGGCGGGGCATGCCGATTTACAAAGCGCCTTGATCTTGGCGAGATTTTCCTTGGCCGCGACGACCGCGCCCTTTTGCACCATCGCCTCGCCCTGTCCCTGCAGCGCCGCGACGTCGTTGGGTTCCAGCACCAGCGCCTCACGATAGAGCCGGATCGCCTTGCCCGGCAGCGCCTGTTGATCCGCCACCTCCGCCAGCGTCAGGAACGCAGGCCGGTTGCGCGGGTCGACCGCGAGCGCGGTTTCGATGAGGTCGGTCGCACGCTCCAGGTTACCCGCTGCGCGTGCCGCTTTCCCGTCGTTGAGCAACTGAATCGACCGGGCATCGATCTGATCGTCGGGCTTTTGACCGCTCAACGACGTCGTCACGCAGACGATGGCAAGCGCGGAAGCGATGGCGACGGACGAAATGCGCATGAGTGTCTCCAGCAACGGCACAGGGCGGCGATCTATCATGGTGCGACCAGCCGCGCGACAAAAAAGCCGTCGGTCCCGTCGGTTGCGGGCGTCAACCTGATCCCGCCGCGATGCGCCACGCCCGCAGGCAGCGTGGGCGTGTCGAGCCGCCAGCCGTCATGGCGATCGATGAAAGCCGCGAC
>JAPKCG010000395.1 GCA_028823055.1 Sphingomonas bacterium | reverse complement strand
ATGGAGCTGCGCTGAGCGCGCCTCCTGAAGCGTTAGGCCAGCAGATTGGGATAGGCGGCCAGCAGCCCGGATGTCGTCAGCCGACGCAACACATTGACGAGCAGCAGATCGCCCGCGCTAAATGCGCCATCGATCCAGGTCGCATCGCCCAACCGACACGCCAACGCAGCCAGCCGATCATGCACCTGCCCATCCAGCATCGGCGTATGCATCCGGTGAGGCTTGCTCTTACCCACAAGTGCCTGCTGGAGGCCTCGAGATTCGAGCTCCCTCAACGAGATCGGCGAGTCGCGTCATTCCTCTCCATATGACGGTCGTGCCGGGTGGTGGGTCAGACGCGCGGTCCAGGTAGCCTCCGAGCCTTGCGACGGCTCTGACATAGAATGCGAGGTTGCGGGATGGCGCGCGTCTCAACTTTGGCGTCGAGCTATCGAGAAGGTTGCGCTCCGTTTCGGTGAAGACGGCAGCAGGCGTGGCCTCTGGAGCCTCACGAGCCAGGATCGTCAGCCATGACACGCGCCAGGCAACGACGCAGCACAAGGCGATACAATTGGCCAAGCGGTTGATCGTAGTCAGGCGAAGTTCTTCGATCCGGCACCCGGTTTTCAGGGTCCGGAAGAATGTCTCGATCTTCCAGCGCTTGGAGTACCAGTCAAGCTTATGCACGGCATCGGCGTGGTTTTTGACAGGCAAATTAGTTATAAGCTTCCAGTGAATCCGTTCGCGATCTTCCGGCGGATTGAGTTCTTCGGCATGGATGATCTGAAGCTCTTGGTTTATGTATTTCTTCTGTTTTCCGATTGGAGGCCGGACCGTCATTGTTGCATATCGTATCGATAGTACTGCCCGCTGCTCCTTGCCTTTCGCATCGCGGAATTGGATCTCGTGGGTCCCGCTGCACGGCGTCCTTTCCATAACTTGGGCGATGGTCGTCTTGCCATCTTGAGCCAGGCGGTCGACGCAGCTGCGCACGAGGAATTTGGTGCCGAGCTCTTCAGCCAAGCAATAAAGCTCGTAAATGTCGCTTTCGCGGTCTCCGATATGTACACATCGCCCCGGCTCTCCAGCCAATTCGGTAGACCGGCGCAAATTATCAAGCCAACGGATACTTTCCTTTTGATCGATGGGAATTCGGGTCAAATTGACCCTGCGCTTGAGCTCTGCAGTTCCCTTGAACTTGGAGCGTGACCAGAATTTCGCCGCCGTGAGACCCAACGGCAGTCCATCTGGCGTAATCGCAAGGCTGACATGCATCAGAAGGCCGCAGATCGTGAACTTCTGGAACCGGCCATCCTTCAACTTGCGACCAGTCGAGCTTTTCGTAAATCCGATCTTATCCGGATCCGCGCGCTTGAAATTGAATTCGGTGGTGTCCTGCAAGATGAGGATCGGACCTTCGGTTGCCTGAATGCGCAAGGCGGATGCTGCAAAATGCCCTTCCAGGATCTTGTCTTCGCTCACGTTCTCGTTCGAGAGGAACCGGTAGGCGGCCTTAGTATTCGACCAGTCCTGAAAAGCCGTCGGCAGAGATTGCCCAGGGCGCTGTTCAAGTGCTTCAAGCATCGCTCCAAGTCGTCGGTTCAGCCGCGCGTCACCCAAATTGGTCTCGGCCGTTTCCTTGTCCACCCAGCTATGTTCCATCCCGGCACCTCACTATCCAAAGGTGCCGGAGAATGAATCATGGGTGATTCCAGCCAGGCAATGGGCGCGCGGCAGGCCGAATCACGCACGCGACCACTTGTGGGTAAGAGCAAGCCGGTGAGGACCGCAGCTACTGACGGTTCGCTGCAGGATTTGGCATCTTACTTGCCGAGGAAGGCCTCGACGCCTTCTTGAGCGAGCACATCGCGGAATGCAGCATCGGTATCGCGGTCGGTGGGGAATAGATTGTCCCAGACCGTCGAGGTGCCGTGCTCGTTGACGACCTCGAGGGACCAACCGCCCTCGGTGGCGAGCCGCACGATGTTGATGGTCAGCCGTACGCCCGCCTGTTCGATGGACCGGCAGAGAGAGGATTCAATCAGTTCGGGTTGCGGGCCAAATTCCATGCCGTGATGCTATGAGATCACGGCTCCAGCTTCAACGCTGTTGGTTTCCAATTCCATGGGAGTAGATCGCCAAGCCGATTAGCCGGATGACCGGCGATGCGGGCGAGGACGTCAGCGAGCCAAGCCTGGGGATCGACGTCGTTGAGGCGACAGCTCTGAATGAGTGAAAACATGATGGCGGCGCGCTGACCGCCGCGATCGGAGCCGCAAAATAGCCATGCTTTCCGCCCGAGTGGCACACAGCGCAGCGCCCGTTCCGCTGCGTTGTTCGTGAGGCATACCCTGCCATCGATGAGGAAGCGGGTGAAGGCGTCCCAGCGCCGGAGCATATAGTTGATGGCCTTGGCGAGATCATGGTTACGCGACAGCTTGGCGAGTTGGGCGTTCAACCAGTCGTGCAGTTCGGCGATCAGCGGCGCGCTCAACTCCTGACGTGCGGCAAGCCGCTCCGCTGGTGTCTTGCCGTTGATACCGCGCTCAACGTCGAACAGGGCGTCCAGCTTCTGCACCGCCTCCAGCGCAATCGGATAGATGGGGCCAGTCCGTTCGCCGCGGCTCTTCTTGCGCGCAGCGCCCTCGACGTCAGCAAGTTCGAAGAACTTCCTGCGCGCGTGAGCAAAGCATCCTGCCTCCAGGATGAGACCAGGCTGGCGGTCGGGAGCGTACAGCTCGAAATAGCCCGCATAGGCATCTGCCTGCAGAATCCCGGACCAGGACGCGAGATGCGCCTGGGGATGTTCGCCGCGCCGGTCGCGCGAATAATAGAAAACGACCGCCGGCGGATCGGCGCCGCCGAATGGGCGGTCATCCCGGACATAATCCCATAATCGACCGGTATCGGTCTTGCCCTTGGCCATGACCGGCACGGTGGTGTCGTCGCCATGCACACGTTCGGCGGCAAAGACATAGGCCTCGATCAATCGGAAGATGGGCATCAGGGCGAAGGAAGCTGCACCGACCTGATCGGCAAGCGTGGAGACGCTCAGCGGCACGCCTTCGCGGGTGAACCGCTCCGCCTGGCGGTTGAGAGGCTGGTGCTGGCCATACTTCTCGAACAGCAGCATGGCGAGGAAACTGGGCCCGGCCCATCCGCGCGGCACGACATGGAACGGCGCCGGAGGCTGCGTGAGCTACCACTACAAGTCCCGTCGTACCGATCCGGCCGCACTCAAGAAGCGCATCAAGGCGATCTGCGA
>JAPKCG010000394.1 GCA_028823055.1 Sphingomonas bacterium | reverse complement strand
CCCTTCCTGCGCCAGCAGATCGCCAAGCGCGAGGGGCGGGCGAACATGTGCCTCGCCGATTTCATCGATCCCAGGGGCGACTGGATCGGCGGGTTCGCCGTGTCGATCCACGGAATCGAGCCGCATCTGGCGCGGTTCAAGCAAGGCCATGACGATTATAACGATATCCTGCTCAAAGCGCTGGCCGACCGCTTGGCCGAGGCGTTTGCCGAGCGACTGCACCAGCATGTCCGCACCGATTTGTGGGGCTATGCCGAGGGTGAGCAGCTGACCAACGAAGCGCTGATCCGCGAGCAATATCGCGGCATCCGCCCCGCACCAGGCTATCCCGCCTGCCCCGAACACAGCCTGAAGACGACATTGTTCGACATGCTCGATGCCGAGGCCGCGACCGGCGCGGTGTTGACCGAGAGTTTCGCGATGCTCCCGACCGCGGCGGTATCGGGCTTTTACTTTGGTCATCCGCAGGCCGAATATTTCGGCGTCGCGCGGATCGGCCCCGATCAGGTCGCCGATTACGCGATCCGGCGCGGGATCGAACCCGCGCTCGCCGAACGCTATCTGCGGCCCAATCTGAGCTGAGCCTGCGGATGAACCGCGTCGTCGCGATCGGCGGTATCGCACTGGCTCTGGTCTACGCAGCGATATGGGTGATCGCGCCGATCGATCCGGCGCTACTGGCGCGATTGTGGTTCCTGCCCGGCATCGGCATGCTGGGGGCGACGATCGCCAACACGTCGGGCACCGGCGGCGGCGTCGTCTTCGTGCCCGTGTTCAACGCGCTGCGCCATGTCGGAAGCCTCGACCTCGATCCGGTTCAGGTTACCGCGGCGTCGTTCGTGATCCAGTGTTTCGGGATGAGCATGGGCGCGTTGCGCTGGTCGAGCGGGATGCACGCGACGCCGGTGGCCGTGCGCCCCGTCGCGACGTTCGATTTCTGGCGGGTCGTGATGCTGGTCGTCGCGATCGGCGCGCCGGTGATGCTGACGACGCAGCGGCTGGCGCGGTTTGATTCGCATGTGGTGCTGCTGTGGTTCAAGGGGTTTTCGGTGCTGCTGGGGCTGGCGGTCATCGTGACGACATGGACGGTGAACCGGACGCGGATGCCGTTGGGCCAGGTCGCCCGCGCCGACTATGTGGCGCTCGCGCTGCTCGCGGCGGTCGGTGGGTTCGTCACGGCGCTGTTTTCGGTCGGCATCGGCGAACTCGTCGCGCTGTATCTGTTCATCCGTCACTATCCACTTGTGTTGTGTACGGGTGCGGCTGTCGTGATATCCGCGATCGTCGTGCTGCTGGGCGCGCCATTTCATATCATGGCGGGCAACGTGCGGTGGGAGGTGATCGTGCTGACCGCGCCGGGGGCGATCATCGGCGGCTATGTCGCGCGGCCCGTGGCGCTGTGGCTGGGGGTGACACGGATGAAAACGCTGGATGGCGCATGGATCGTCGCATCGGGTCTCTATCTGATCGTGCTCAACGTCTGACGGCACGGTCGATGAAAGCGGGGCGTTAACCTCCTTTCCGACTGGCGCGACGGCGGGGCCGCGCCCATGTCGAGGGCAAGGAGTTTTTCGCGCATGTATCGTATCCTCAGTCTCGTTGCGTTGCTCGCTGCCCCGGCGATGGCGGCGGAGCGTCCCTTCACCGTCGTCGAGACGGGGCGCGGCTATAGCGATCTGCAGGACGCGGTGCGCGCGATCGGCGGCGGTACGGGGACGATCGTCATCGCGCCCGGCGTCTATCGCGATTGCGCGGTGCAGGCGGAAGGGCGGGTGACGTATCGCGCCGCCGAGCCGGGCAAGGCAATCTTCGAACGCACCGTGTGCGAGGACAAGGCGGCGCTGGTCCTGCGCGGCGCGGGGTCGCGCATCGAGGGGATCGTCTTTCGCGGCTATCGCGTCGCCGATGGCAATGGCGCGGGAATCAGGACCGAGGCGGGCGACCTGACCGTCGTCAACGCGACCTTCCTCGACAGTCAGGAAGGGATCATCGGCAACGTCCCGGGCGGGCAGCGGATCGTGATCGACCGGTCGACCTTTGCCGGGCTGGGCCAGTGCGACGAAGCGCCCAATTGCTCGCACGCGATCTATCTCGGCAATCAGGGGTCGGTGACGGTCACGCATTCGCGCTTCGAACGCGGCACCGGCGGGCATTACGTCAAGCTGCGCAGCCCGATGGTGACGATCGACGACAACAGCTTCGACGACAGCGCCGGCCGCAAGACCAATTACATGATCGACCTGTCCGAAGGCGCGCGGGGGCGGGTGAGCGACAATGTCTTCGTGCAAGGGCGTGCGAAGGAAAACGGATCGGCGATGATCGTCGTCGCGGCGGAGGCGCGGACCTATCCGTCGGCGGGCCTGGTGATCGAGGGCAACGACGCGCGGCTGGCGCCCCGCGCGACATCGCGGCCGGCATTTCTGGTGGATTATAGTCACCAGCGATTAGCGGTCGGCGCGAATCGATTGGGGGCGGGCATCAAGCCGTTCGAACTGCGTTAACGCCGCCAAGTTCACGAAAGGTCACACCGGAAACGAAGCTTGTTCGCGGCACGGCCCAGCCAGCGTTCGGGCGTGTAGGGCAAGGCCGCATGTTATCGCTGCGCTCTCGTCGGCGAGGGCAGGCGACCGCGCTTTCGCGACAGGCCGAAGATCAGGCCACCAACCTGTGCCAAGTCGGCAGTGCGATCCAGGAGATGGACGCCACGACTTAGAACAACGTCTCGATGGTCGAGGAGACGATCCGGAATATTGATGCCCGGATATTGATGAACGAACGCTGCCGATCGCTCTCAACCCGCGTTCATCGCGGGATGATAGAAGGATGGCGTGCGTCGCAAAGAGTATCAGTTCGTCACGCACCCCCCGGCGAAACGCGTCACTACGGATCGCCGGGGGCTTCATCCAGTTCAGTTCCTTTGAGCGATTTCGCGACGATGCGCATCATGCGAGAGTTGGCATCGGGTCATGAACACAGGCCTGGGTATCCAGACGGATCCGCTCATCCTGCCGCAGCCACGCAAAATGTACCGTTTCGGGATTCGCAACAGCCAGATTTGTGCTCACATCCAGCGCATGTTTGCGGCACATTCCTGTGGCGCGCTCTCCCTTGCTTAACTCCCTTTCGTGGGGGATCAGAGCGCGCACTGTCCCCCGTCAGCACCAATGGCACAGATTTGAGGTTGTGACTTAGGGTCAGGACCCATTGATCTGAGCGGCTCGATCTGATTCAGGCTCCGTGAGGA
>JAPKCG010000393.1 GCA_028823055.1 Sphingomonas bacterium | reverse complement strand
TGGGTGGCTGCTGTTCGGGACCCAAGGTGCCCGGCGACGCGACCAAGGCAACGGACCCGGTGTGCGGCATGACGGTCGATCCGGCGAAAACGGCGCACCATGCCGAGCACGCCGGCCATGAATATCATTTTTGCAGCGCCGGGTGCCGGACCAAGTTCGTGGCTGATCCGAACGCCTATCTCGGCGATAAGCCAAAAGCTGAGCCAACAGCGACGCCGGGCGCGATGTGGACGTGCCCGATGCACCCGCAAGTCCGCCAAGAGGGGCCGGGCACGTGCCCTATCTGTGGCATGGCGCTCGAGCCCGAAGAACCATCGCTCGACGACACACCCAACCCCGAGCTGGTCGATTTTACACGCCGGCTGTGGGTGGCCGGCGCACTGACGATCCCGCTCCTCGTCGTTTCGATGTTTGCCGAGATGCTCGGCATCAATGTCGTCAGCCCCACGGTCTCGCCGTGGGTCCAGCTCGCGCTAACCGCACCGATCGTGCTGTGGGCGGGCTTGCCGTTTTTCGAGCGAGGGTGGACCTCGATCCGGACCCGCCATCTCAATATGTTCACGCTGATCGCAATCGGGGTCGGCGCGGCCTTCCTCTACAGCGTGGTCGCGACGCTCGCGCCAGGCCTGTTCCCTGCGACGTTCCGGATGCACGGTGGGATGGTTCCGGTCTATTACGAGGCGGCCGGCGTCGTGGTGACGCTGGTGCTGCTCGGGCAAGTGCTCGAGCTGCGCGCCAGGGCGGCAACCGGGCGCGCGATCCGAGCCCTCCTGGATCTCGCTCCCAAGACAGCTCGGCGGCTGCGGACTGACGGCTCCGAGGAAGAGGTCGGTCTTGCCGACGTCGCCGCTGGCGATCGGCTGCGGGTCCGTCCCGGCGAAGCGATTCCGGTCGATGGCGTGGTGGTCGAAGGCCGTTCGTCGGTCGATGAATCCATGCTCACCGGCGAGCCTGCACCGGTCCTCAAGGAAGTTGAGGCGGCCGTCACGGGGGGCACCGTCAACGGCACGGGTAGCCTGATTATGGAAGCCCGCGCCGTCGGCGCGGATACGATGCTGGCGCGGATCGTCCGCATGGTCGCCGAAGCGCAGCGCAGCCGCGCCCCGATTCAGGCGGTCGCCGATCGGGTGTCGGGATGGTTCGTGCCGCTGGTCGTGCTGATCTCGGTGGTGACGTTCGTGGTATGGTCGCTAGTCGGCCCTGAGCCGCGCATGGGCCATGCCCTGCTCAACGCTATCGCCGTGCTGGTCATCGCCTGTCCGTGCGCGCTCGGGCTCGCCACACCCATGTCGATCATGGTCGGCACCGGGCGCGGCGCGACAGCCGGGGTGCTTGTCAAGAATGCGGAAGCCTTACAGGGGCTAGAGAAGGTCGATACGCTCGTCATCGACAAGACGGGCACGCTCACGGAAGGCAAGCCTAAGCTGGTCGCGTTCGAGACGGTCGGCGCAGTCGCGGAAAACGACATGCTCGCGCTTGCCGCGGCCGTCGAAGGGCAATCCGAACACCCGCTCGCTCACGCGATCGTCGTTGCCGCCAAAGAGCGGGCATTGCAGCTCGGCAAGGTAGCGGACTTCGCCTCGCAAACCGGCCTGGGTGTCAGCGCCACGGTCGACGGCCGCTCGGTCGTCATCGGCAATGCCGCGCAAATGAGCCGGATCGGCGCTGATCCCAAGCCGGTCGATGCCGCGGCTGATCGCCATCGTAGCGAAGGCGCGGGTGTCATCCTGGTCTCGATCGATGGGGCGCTCGCTGGCTTGCTGGCGGTCGCCGATCCGGTGCGGGCATCGGCGCGCGACGCCATTGCCGCGCTGCGCAAAGAGGGATTGCGCGTCGTCATGCTCACCGGCGACAATCGTGGGACCGCGGATGCGGTCGCGCGCGCGGTAGGCGGTCTCGATGACGTACGCGCCGATCTGCGGCCGGAAGACAAAGCGCGCATCATAGGCGAGTTGAAGGCAAGCGGCGCCAAGGTCGCGATGGCCGGCGACGGTATCAATGACGCCCCGGCGCTTGCCGCTGCGGACGTGGGTCTGGCGATGGGCACGGGAACAGACGTCGCGATCGAAAGCGCCGGCATGACGCTCACGCGCGGCGATCTGTCGGCGATCGTGCGGGCGCGCAAGCTCGCCCACGCAACGATGCGCAATATCCGCCAGAACCTGTTCTTCTCGTTCCTGTTCAACGGCATCGGCGTGCCGGTCGCGGCGGGGGTGCTTTATCCCGTCGCCGGCATTCTGCTCTCGCCGATGCTAGCCGGTGCGGCGATGGCGCTCTCGTCTTTCACTGTCGTTCTGAACGCGCTGCGGCTCAACGCGGTGAAGTTGTGAACATCGGAACGGCGTCGGACGCCAGCGGCGTCTCTCAGCGCATGATCCGCCACTATGAGAAAATCGGCCTCGTGCCTGCGCCGCCTCGGCGCGGGAGCTACCGGGATTATTCAGAGGCCGATGTTCACCGGCTGCGCTTCATTGCCAATGCGCGCGATCTGGGGTTCCCGATCGAGGAGATCCGCACACTCCTCGGCCTCTGGTCGGATCGCAGCCGTTCGAGCAGCGAAGTAAAGATGCTCGCCCAGGCGCGCGCCGATGAACTTGGGCGTAAGGCGGCTACGCTCGAAGCTATGCGATCGACGCTGCTGGACCTGGTGAACCGCTGCCACGGAGATGATCGACCGGACTGCCCGATCCTTCGCCGTATGGAAGCATAGGGTCGCGCCTACTCGCTGGCGCGACGAGCAACGCCGTCCCGCCACGGGCGTTGCGAAAAGCGAAGCGTGATCCGCAAAGTCGCCACACGACCGCGGATTGTGTCCATCGTGCGACCCAACTCGCGGACAATCTGGCTAATGGTCTGCTTCCCAGCCACACGCCGCCGAAGTTCGGCGTCGTCCTCCTCGTCCAAGGCGCGCCGCGCCGGGTGGTCACCTCAATTTATCCTTATGGTTCTTCCGATCATTTCCGGCTTCTCGTTGAACCGACTCGAGCGGGGCGAACGAATTTACTTTGGATGACATTGTCGAGCCAATGCTCAAGGTAGCCGTGAAGATAACGCGTCGATCAACCGGCATTCGGCGATCGTTGTGGCGTCGCAGCGCCCCCATTTGACGATCTCTTCACGCAGCGTCTGTAGGCCGGCGAGTTTGTGGTCGATCTCTGCGATGTGCAGCACCGCCATCTCGTCAACTGCATCGCACGATCCGCGCGGATCGTCCGCCAGGCGGAGCAGGTCACGCACCTGATCGA
>JAPKCG010000392.1 GCA_028823055.1 Sphingomonas bacterium | reverse complement strand
TGCGAATGCCAGCCGAGCTTCTTCTCGTTCGCGCCGAAGCTGACGCCGGGCATGTCCTTTTCGATGACGAGGCAGGAAATACCTTTCGGGCCGTCTTCACCCGTGCGGACCATGGTCACATAGACTTCATTCTCGCCCGCGCCGCTGATGAACTGTTTCGATCCGCTGACGATCCAGTCGTCGCCATCCTTTACCGCCTTGGTCTTGAGCGCGGCGGCGTCCGAACCCGAACCCGGCTCGGTCAGGCAATAGCTGGCGATCCGGTCCATCGTGACGAGGCTGGGCAGATATTTTGCCTTGACGGCATCGCCGCCGAACCGGTCGATCATCCAGCTCGCCATATTGTGGATCGAGATGAACGCGCTGGTCGACGGACAGCCATAGGCCATCTGTTCCATGATTAACGCCGCCTCCAGCCGCCCGAGATTGATGCCCCCGCTATCCTCGGTGACATAGATCGAGGCGAAGCCCAGCTCCGCCGCTTCCTTGATCACGTCACGCGGAAAAATATGCTTTTCGTCCCATTCCGCCGCGTTGGGCGTGATGCGATCGGCGGTGAAGCGACGCGCGAGATCCTGGATCTCGTGCTGGTCGGCGGTGAGTGAAAATTGGTCGGTCATCATGAAGCCCTAACGAAAAACGACAGTACGCGCACCATTTAGCAGGATGCGCCGTTCGGCGAACCAGCCCACCGCGCGGGCCAGCACTTGCGCCTCGATATCCCGGCCCGTGGCGACCAGGTCATTCGCGCTGGCGCGGTGGTCGACCCGCTCGACCGCCTGTTCGATGATCGGCCCTTCGTCGAGGTCGCTCGTGACGAAATGCGCGGTTGCGCCGATCAGCTTGACGCCGCGCGCATGCGCCTGGTGATAGGGCCGCGCGCCTTTGAAGCTCGGCAGGAAGCTGTGATGGATATTGATGCACCGACCCGCGAGCGCATCGACGAATGCGGGCGAGAGGATCTGCATATAGCGCGCAAGGACGAGTAATTCCGCACCCGCCCCGCGATACAAATCGAGCAGCGCGCGCTCCTGATCGGCGCGCGTGACGGCATCGACGGGCAGGTGATGGAACGGCACGCCATGCCATTCAGCCAGATCGCGCAGCACGTCGTGATTGGACACGACCGCAACGGGTTCAATCGCGAGCGTGCCGGTCGACCAGCGATGGAGCAGCGCGTTGAGGCAATGCGAGGTCGTCGAGCAGGCGATGACGACACGCGGTTTCGCGCTCGCCGCGCACAGCGACCAGTCGAAACCGAACCGATCGGCAATAACGGGCAGCCGATCGGCGAAACCGGCCCCGTCGGTGAACGCGACACGCATAAAGAACCGGTCGCTATCGGTGTCCGCATATTGCTGGCTGTCGACGATGAACCCCCCGCAATCCGCCAGCTCGCCCGTCACCGCCGCAACGATGCCGCGCCGGTCCTGACAGGTGAACGTCAGGACCGATATATCCGCGCCAGCGATCAAGCCGGACACCGCGAATAGGTTTCGGCGGCAGGAGGATCGGTTTCGGTGCGCACCAGCGTCTTGCCGTCATCCTGCAACGTCAGGGTCGTTGGCTTTTCCCAAGTCTGACCCTCGCCGGAATAGCTGAGCGTCGTTTGCAGCCTCGTCGGTGTCAGTCGCTGCAGGTCGCCAATCGTCGCCCGCGATTCGTAGAACTTCAGGCCTTCTGCGCTGACGGTCATCAGCCCCTTTGCCATATAATCATTCTTGGGGTCGCAATCATTGGGGACCATCCCCCAGCGGCCCTGAAACGATGCCGGAATCGCCGCGATCGGTTCGGGTGACGGCACGGCGATTGGTACGGTCTGTTCGCTGTTATCGACCGTCAGCTCGGCTGGCGGCCCGGCCTGGCTGGTCGCGGCGGGCACATCCTGCGCACCGCTGTCGTTGTTCGCGGCCTCGTTCGTCCCGCACGCCGCCAGCGCCAGCGCGCCCGCCAGAACTATACAGGTTTTCATCGGCCTTACTCCCTGTCCGTCCGCTCGCTGCCCACGGCAGGACCATCGTCATCTGATGGCTCGCGAGCATCAAGGGGTTCAGTCGCGCTCTTCGGCGACTTGATCCACGCCAGCGCCTCTTCGTACACCAGGAACGTCCTTACGTCCGGCCCACTCAGCGTCCGATCGGCCTGTAATTTGTTGAGCATGCTGCCAACGACGATCGCTTTGCGCCCGGTATTGAGTGCGCGCGACCGATCCATGAGGCTGCCGAGCGCCATGCTGACATCGCGCGCCTGAACCGGAAAAGCCGCCGTGTCGCTCAGCGTCGAATGATTACCCCGTCGCTCTTCGGGGATCGTCAAAAACGTCTGCAAGATATCGACGGCGAATTTCTCGACGTCGCTCATTACCCACAGTCCGGCCAGACTAAAGTGAAGGATGTTGTCTTTTGCGTCATATCTGATCGCGTACATCGGCCTGTTACCCCATCGTCGGGATGACAAACGCATCGGCAGCATTCTCGACGCCCGCCGTCCCATCGGGCCAACGCTGGGTCACGGTCTTGACCTTGGTCCAGAATTTGACGCCTTCCATGCCGTGCTGGTTGGTGTCGCCGAACGCCGACCGCTTCCATCCGCCAAAGCTGTGATAAGCGACGGGCACCGGGATCGGCACGTTGATGCCGACCATGCCGACGTTGACGCGCGCCGCGAATTCCCTCGCGGCGTGGCCGTTGCGCGTGAAGATCGCGACACCATTGCCATATTGGTGATCGCTCGGCAGGCGCACTGCCTCCTCGAAATCCTTCGCGCGGACGATCTGGAGGACGGGGCCGAAGATCTCCTCCTTATACGCGCTCATGTCGGGCGTGACGTGGTCGAACAGGCTGGGGCCGATGAAAAAGCCCTTCTCATGCCCCTGAAGTTCGAACCCGCGCCCGTCGACGACCAACTCGGCACCTTCATCGACGCCCTTTTGAATCCAGTTTTCGATGCGGCTGCGATGCTCGGCGGTGACGACCGGGCCGTAATGAGCCTCCGTGTCGGTCGAGACGCCGACCCGTAGCGCGTCGATTGCGGGGATCAGTTTTTCGCGCAGCGCATCGGCGGTCTTGTCGCCGACGGGCACGACGACGGGCAGCGCCATGCAGCGTTCGCCCGCACTTCCGAATGCCGCGCCAGACAGGTCGCTGACGACCTGATCGAGATCGGCGTCGGGCATGACGATGCCGTGGTTCTTCGCGCCGCCCATCGCCTGGACACGCTTGCCGTTCTCGACGCCGCGTTTGTAGAC
>JAPKCG010000391.1 GCA_028823055.1 Sphingomonas bacterium | reverse complement strand
CACGCCCAAGGTCTCCGCGGTGCCGATCGGCGACGGACAGCTGATGGAAGCGACCGAAAGTGCGGGCAACATCCTCAATTACGACGATGGCGACAAGAGCAGCACGTTGACGATGCTGCAAGCGCTCGCCGACACGCTGGCGCTGGGCAATCCGCCCGATAGCAGCACGCTCGACGACATCACCGTCGCATCTGACAGGATCGCCTATGTCCAGGCATCGGTCGGCGCGCGCGGTGCGCGAGTCGAATTGCAGCAGAACCAGCTGACGACCGCGTCGGACAATCGTGCGGAGCTGCGCTCCAGCGTCGAGGATATCGATATCACGTCGTCGATCGCCGAATTGCAGAAGATCATGACGGTATTGTCGGCGACGCAGGCGAGCTTTTCCAAGCTGTCGGGGCTGTCGCTGTTCGATTATCTGCGCTGATCGATCGGATTGCGCCGATAAATCCGGCTGGCGCGAGAAAAAGTTCCGCGCGGTAACCGATTGGCTACGAAATCTGGTTAATCCTCGATCACGCCCCGGGCTTTTTGTCGCCCAGCGGTCGGGAGATTGTCCACGTGTTCCCCATTATCGGCATCGTCGTTCTTCTCACCATGGTCTTTGGTGGTTTCGCCTTTACCGGCGGCGCGCTCGGCCCCGTCATGGAGGCGATCCCGCATGAAATGCTGATCATCGGCGGCGCGGCGGTCGGCGCGCTCATCATCGGCAATTCGGGTAGCGAGCTCAAGGCGATGGGCGGCGGCCTGGGCAAGGTCTTCAAAGGCCCGAAATACAAGAAACAGGATTATCTCGACGTCATCTTCCTCGTCAGCAAGCTGATGAAGATGCTGCGGATGGAAGGGCCGATCGCGCTCGAACCCCATGTCGAGGACCCGCAGTCTTCCGCGGTGTTCGCCGAATTTCCCAAGCTGCAAAAGGACCATACGCTCGTTGCACTGATCGCGGACACGCTGCGCCTCGTCGTCGTGTCGTCGGGAACGCTCGACGTGCATGCGGTCGAGGAAGTCATGGATAACGCGATCAAGTCGCACCATCACGAGGTCGAGGGGCCGCACACCACTTTGTCGAGCCTGGCCGACGCGCTGCCCGCACTGGGTATCGTCGCGGCGGTGCTGGGGATCGTCAAGACGATGGGGTCGATCGACAAGCCGCCATCGGTGCTTGGTGCGATGATCGGGTCGGCGCTGGTCGGCACGTTCATGGGCGTGTTGATGGCCTATGGCATCGTGTCGCCGCTCGCGAGCCGCCTCAAACAGGTGATCGACGCCGATGCCGCGATCTATCACGTCGTCAAACAGATCATCATCGCCTCTTTGCATGGCCATCCCCAGCCGCTCGTCATCGAGGCGGCGCGGTCGGGGATCGCGCACAAGAACCAGCCGGGCTTCGCCGAAGTCTTCGACGGCCTGCGCGGCAAGTAAGGCGGGATAGCAGGACATGGCCGCCGCACGCGCACCCCATGGAGCGAATGTTCCCCCCAAGGTCATCGTCAAGAAGATCTATATCGAGGGGCATGGTGGCCATCATGGCGGCGCGTGGAAGGTCGCCTATGCCGATTTCGTGACCGCGATGATGGCATTTTTCCTGTTGCTATGGCTACTCGGCGCGACGACCGAGAAACAGCGCAAGGGCATTGCGGAGTATTTCGCGCCGACGCTGATCGATACCCACGCGATCGGGATCGGGGGATCGGGCCTGCTCGGCGGCGAAACGATCCTCAGCCAACAAAAGCTCGGCAATGTCGCATCGAACGCATCACGGGCGACGCCCGGCGTCGTCCAGCCCGGCCCGAAGGGTGGCGCTGGCAGCGGCGGAACATCGAGCGCGGCGGAGGACAAGAAGAATTTCGAAACGATGCGGCGTCACCTCGCCGAACAGATCGCGCTGTCCTCGCGATTGGCCAAACTGGCGACGCATGTCCGTTTCGTGCCGACTCGCGACGGGCTGCGCATCGACCTGGTCGATGATGCCGATTATTCGATGTTCGGTCTGGGCACGACGATGCTCGAACCCGAGGCAGCGGAGTTGATCGGGCTGATCGCCGCATCGGTCAAGGACACCGACAATCCGATCATGATCCGCGGCCATACCGACAGCCTGCGCTTCGGCGACCCAAGGGCGATGAACAACTGGATGCTATCGTCGGGACGGGCCGAAGCCACGCGGCGGCGGCTGGCGATGGGCGGTTTGAGCGATGCGCGTTTCGAACGGATCGAGGGGGTCGCCGATCGAGAACCGATGATCGAAAATGATCCGACCGACCCTCGCAACCGCCGGGTCGCGATCACGCTGCTGTATCGCAAGAGCGTCTTTTCCCGATAACGAAAAAGCCCGTTCTTCCCATGAAGGAAGAACGGGCTTTTGTCATGTCGTGCTGCCAAAGCGGCGCGCACGTCACGATTGATAGAGGTTACTCGCCAGCCGGCGTCTTGCGCGCGCCTTTGCGTGCGCCGGGCTTGCGACCGAGGCCGATCTTCTTCGCCATCGCGCGACGGCTTTCCGAATAGCTTTCGGCGACCATCGGATAATCGGGCTTCAGATTATAGCGTTCGCGATACTCTTCGGGCGTCATGCCGTGCGTCGACAAGTGGCGGCGCAGTGTCTTGTAAGGCTTGCCATCGACCATCGAAATGATGTGGTCTTTCGACGCCAGTGATTTGCGGACCGATACCGCCGGGGTGTAATCCTGCGAACCGGCACTGTCGCCGGGAGCTTCGCCGCCGCCGATCAGGGCATTGACGGTGTCGTGCATCTTGCCGAGAAAGTCGGGTACTTCCTCCGCCGAAGTCCGGGTATTGGGATTGCTCAACCAGGCAATGGTCAGATCGGTCGCCAATTCGACCGCGCTCAAATCGGTTGTATCATTAGTCATGTGTCGCTCCTTTGACTAATGAATGCCGTAATCGTGTTATCGTTGGGGTCAACCCCCAGTCGGCCAAGTCGTGACAATATTCGCGATCGTGCAACCCCGAGAAACTCTTTCGGAAGGAGCAACGGCGATAGGGAAAATCAATAGATCAAGATCGATCAGCATTAGCCCGCAAAGAGGCCCGCCGGATTAAATATCGGTGCGCACGCATTTTTCGTCCGCAGCCGATATTCACCCGACCGCATCAGCGTCAAGGCGTCACAACAGCCGCCGAATTGCCGACGCTCGCACGGTTGGTGTCCCCGGACGATTTTGCGTAGACGCGCGCCTCGACCGCCTCGAGCACCGGCTGAGCGAGTACCCGCCCGCGGCGGCGGTG
>JAPKCG010000390.1 GCA_028823055.1 Sphingomonas bacterium | reverse complement strand
CGGATCGATCCGCGAAAATATCGTCCTCGAACGTGAGCATGTCGACGATGAGGAGATGATCCGCGTGGCCAAGCTGACGGGCGCCCATGACTTTGTCGGGCGCATCGCCAACGGCTACGACCTTCGGCTGAGCGATCGCGGCGAAAGCCTGTCGGGGGGCCAGCGGCAAAGCATCGCACTTGCCCGCGCCCTGGCTGGGCGTCCCAGCCTGGTCATCTTCGACGAACCGACCAGCGGTATGGACAGCCAGAGCGAAAATGGTCTGATCGATCGGCTGACGACGGAGGTGCAGGGGCGCACGTTGATCGTCATTACCCATCGCATGTCGCTGCTGCGGCTTGTCGATCGCGTCGTCATCATCGCGGACGGCAAGGTCGCCGCTGATGGCAAACGCGATGATGTCCTCCGCGCAATCACGCGCCCCGTTGCGGCCTGAGTTTCTCTATGAACAGCGTTATCGTATCCCCCCAAAATGGCAGCAAGACGATGCTGCAACCGCGCCGGATGTCGAACATCCTGTTGTGGTCGATCATCGGCTTTATCGTTCTGCTGCTTGTCTGGGCGTCGTTCACGAAGCTTGACAGGACGGTACACGCCAATGGCCGGGTCGTGCCGACGGCACAACTTCAACTCGTCTCGAACCTGGAGGGCGGCGTGATCAGCCAGATCCTCGTCAAGTCGGGGCAAATGGTGAAAGCGGGCCAGCCGCTGATCAGACTGGACAACACGCTTTCGACCTCGGATTTTTCCAGCAGCAGTTCGACGTTGAACTCGCTCAACGCAAGGATCGCCCGTCTCGAAGCGGAAGTTCAGGGACGCGAGCCCCGATTTCCTCAATCTGCCGACGCTGCGGTGCAGGAACAGGTCAATATCGAACGGTCGCTATACCTCTCGCGCCAAGCCGATCTACGCAGCATGACCGCCGCAGCGGCCGCGCGCCTGACCCAGTCACAGCGCGCTGTTTCGGAGGCTGTGGCCAATCGGGATGCCTCGGCTTCCGCGCGCGATGCCGCACAGCAGCAAGTCGCCATTCTGCGACCACTCGTTGCGAACGGTGTCGAGCCACAGCTCTCGCTGATCCAGGCGGAACGCCAGGCGAATGTCGCGCAAAGTCAGGTTGCCTCGGCACAAGCGGCCATCGCGCGCGCGCAGTCGGGCGTGGCGGAGGCACAGGCCGCGCTCAATCAGGCCCGCCAGGATTGGCGTTCGCAGGCAGCGACCGAACTTGCCGCTGCGCAAGCCGAGGCGGCAGGCCGACGTCAGGCGTTGCCCGCGCTAGAAAATCGTCTGGACCGGACGATCGTTCGGGCGCCCCTGACGGGTCGGGTCAACCGCGTGTTGGTCAACACGATCGGCGGCACGGCCCGCCCCGCGGAACCACTGGTCGAAATCGTACCCTCCGATACGGGGCTGACCATCGAAGCCGCCGTCCGCCCGCGCGATATCGCGTTCGTTCGCCAGGGCCAGCGCTCGCTGGTCAAGATCACGGCATATGATTACTCGATTTATGGCGGGATGGAAGGGCGTGTCGTCGGGATCTCTCCTGACGCGACAGTCGACGAGCGCACCGGCGAGGCGCATTACACCGTTCGCGTCCGGACCCAATCCAACAAGCTTGAATCGGTCAATGGTCAGCAATATCCCATTACGCCGGGCATGGTGGCCGACGTTAACCTGATCGGCGACAAGCGCACGATCATGAGCTATCTGCTCACTCCCTTTACGCGCCTGGGCGAAGATGCATTTCGCGAGAATTGATGGCTCGACCGGATCGACGATATTAGGCTGACGTCATGCGCGTTCTATTGGTACATCAAAACTTTCCGGGCCAGTTCAAACATCTCGCCCCTGCCCTGGTCGCCCGGGGAGACGAAGTCGTCGCGCTCACGATGAATGCGCCCCAGCCGATGGCGGGGGTGGACATTCATTCAGCACCACCGAAAAGCGGCACTCAGTCGACGCATCTCTGGACACAGGAGATGGAAACAAAACTGCTCAGGGCAGAATCGGCCTTCACTCGGGCGATCGCGATCCGCGATGCGGGATTTTCGCCGGACGTGATCGTCGGCCATCCGGCCTGGGGCGACATGTTGTTCCTCAAAGAGGTGTGGCCTGCCGCAAGGCTGGGTATCTATTGCGAGTTCTTCTATGGCCTAGATGGCCTCGACAGCGGCTTCGATCGCGAGTTCGAGGACGTGTCGCAGGGCGATGAGAACCGCGCGCGGATCAAGCTCAAGACGCTGCCGCAGCGGCTTCACTTCCCGATCGCCAATGCCGGCCTGTCGCCCACGCATTTCCAGGCGAATACCTATCCATCGTCGTTTCGTGACCGCATCACCGTCGTTCACGACGGCATCGATACCGACGTCATCAAGCCGAGCACGGGCGTGTCGCTGAAGCTTGGTTCCGGTCTGGAAGTCAGCGCGAAGGATGAGATCATCACCTTCGTCTCACGCAATCTGGAGCCCTATCGGGGCTATCATGTGTTCTTGAGAGCGCTGCCCGAATTGCAGCGACGGCGTCCGAATGCCCGTATCTTCATCATCGGCGCAGACGGTGTCAGCTATGGCGCCCGGCCCGAAACGGGCACGTGGAAGCAGCATTTCCTATCGGAGGTGATAGAGCGGCTCGACATGTCCCGCGTCCATTTCGTCGGCGCATTGGCTTATCCATTGTTCCTGCAACTGCTGTCGATTTCACGGCTCCACGTCTATCTGACCTATCCGTTCGTGCTGTCGTGGAGCCTCATGGAGGCGATGGCGATCGGTGCCCCGATCCTGGGCAGCGACACCGCACCGTTGCAGGAGGTCATTCGTCATGGGGAAAACGGCCTGCTTTTCCCCTTTTTCGATCAGACCGCACTGGTCGATGGCGCCGAACGCATTCTGGGCGATGCCGCTTTGCGCGAGCGATTGACGGTGAATGCGCGGCGCACGATCATCGACGAATATGATCTCAAGACCCGTTGTCTGCCCCGGCAGATCGCGTGGATCGATGCACTTGCCGCGATGGAGGCGAAGCCCGCGCTGTTCGAAGAGTGACGCCGACCGGTCGCGGTCAGCGTTGCGATCGTCAGCGTGCGTCGGGTTCAGCCGGTGCGGCAGCACCCGGCACGACGCCACCGGGCATCACACCCTCAGGCATCATACCACCGGGCATCGCGCCGCCCATTTGCTGCTGCTGCATCTGACGGATGACCGATTCGGGCAGGAAGTCGACGAGCTCGACATCGAACACCAGCGTCGCATTGGCAGGGAT
>JAPKCG010000389.1 GCA_028823055.1 Sphingomonas bacterium | reverse complement strand
CGATCGCAGCCGCAGTGCCGGTGGAGCTCACCGTCGCGTCGCCCGCAACATCATTGCCTTCACGACGCCGCATGCCGTTGACCAAGCAACCGCTCCGCGATCGCCCGGACGTCTGCGCCCATGTCCTCGCGTTCGAGCGCGAGCGCGAGCGTTGCCTCGACGAACCCGAGCTTGCTGCCGCAGTCGTAGCGGCGTCCGGCGAACGTCACCGCGTGGAACGCCTGATCGCCGATCAGCTTGGCCATCGCGTCGGTCAGCTGGATCTCGCCGCCCGCCCCACTTTCCTGCGCTTCGAGCAGCTGCATCACCTCGGGCTGGAGGATATAGCGGCCCGACACGATCTTGTTCGACGGCGCATCGGCGACCGCGGGCTTTTCGACGAGCCCCCTCACCTCGGTCAGCGCACCGTCCGCCGCGCCCGGCGCGATCACGCCATAGCTCGACACGCTTTCCATCGGCACTTCGAGCACGCTGACCAGATTGCCGCCGACCCGGTCATAGGCATCGACCATCTGACGCATGCAGCCCGGCTCGCCCACCATCAGCTCGTCGGGCAGCAGGATCGCGAAAGGCTCGTCACCGATGATCGCACGCGCGCACCAGATCGCATGGCCCAGCCCCAACGGCTGCTGCTGTCGCACCGTGATGAGGTTACCCGGCGTGAACCGCGTCGCATCGAGCACGCCCAGATCCTTGCCGCGCGAACGCATCGTCGCTTCGAGTTCGAACGCGATGTCGTAATTCTCGACCAGCGCGGTCTTCCCGCGCCCGGTCACGAAGATCATCTGTTCGATCCCCGCCTCACGCGCTTCCTCGATCGCGTACTGGATCAGCGGACGGTCGACGATCGGCAGCAATTCCTTCGGCACGACCTTGGTCGCCGGAAGAAAACGCGTGCCGAGCCCCGCGACGGGAAACACCGCCTTGCGCACCGGTTTGTTGATTGCCATTCGACTTATCCCCCCATTTCGCCGGTCGCTTGACGCTATCTGTCCCTCAACGGCCCACCGCGTGATAGGTGAAGCCCGCATCCTCGACCGTCTTGCGGTCATAGACGTTGCGCAGATCGATCAGCAGCGGATGCTTCATGATCGATTTCAGCCGCTCGAAATCGAGCGCGCGGAAGGCGTCCCATTCGGTGACGATCGCCAGCGCATCGACATCGGTCGCGACCTCATAGGGGCCAGTGCAATAATCGACGTTATCGAGCACCTTCTTCGCCGGCTCGATCCCCTCGGGGTCGAACGCGCGCACCGTCGCGCCCGCATCCTGCAGCGTCTGGATCACCGCGATCGCGGGCGAATCGCGCATGTCGTCGGTATTGGGTTTGAACGTCAGGCCGAGCACGCCGACCGTCTTGCCACGCACATCGCCGCCGAGCGCCTGGATGATCTTGCGCCCCATCGCGCGCTTGCGGTTGTCGTTCACCGCGACCACCGCCTCGACGATCCGCTGCGGCGCCTCATAATCCTGGCTGGTCTTCAGGAGCGCCAGCGTATCCTTGGGGAAGCACGACCCGCCATAGCCAGGGCCGGCGTGAAGGAATTTGCCACCGATCCGGTTGTCGAGCCCGATACCGCGCGCGACGTCCTGAACATCGGCACCGACCTTTTCGCACAGATCCGCGATTTCGTTGATGAAGGTGATCTTGGTCGCGAGAAACGCATTGCCCGCATATTTGGTCAGCTCCGCACCGCGGCGGCTCATTTCGACGACGGGCGCCTTGTTCAGATAAAGCGGGCGATAGATGCGCCGCATCACTTCGAGCCCGCGCGGATCGTCGCCACCGACGACGATCCGGTCGGGACGTTTGAAATCGTCGATCGCCGCGCCTTCACGCAGAAATTCGGGGTTCGACATTACCGCGAATTCGGCATCGGGGTTCGCCGCCGCGATGATTTCCTCGACCTTGTCACCCGTCCCCACGGGCACGGTCGATTTGTCGACGATCACGGTAAAGCCGTCGATCGCGCCCGCAATCTCCTCCGCCGCGGCAAAAACATAGCTTAGATCGGCATGGCCATCGCCCCGCCGCGAGGGCGTGCCGACCGCGATGAACACCGCATCCGACGCGGCGACCGCAGGCGCAAGATCGGTCGTGAACGACAACCGCCCCGCCTTCACATTGGTCGCGACCAGCGCATCCAGACCGGGTTCGAAAATCGGTATCTTTCCGTTCTGCAACGCCGCGATCTTCGCCTCGTCCTTGTCGACGCACACGACATCATGCCCGAAATCGGCAAAACACGCCCCAGATACCAAGCCTACATAGCCCGAACCGATCATCGCAATGCGCATTGAAAACCCCCGTGTTCATTTGCCGCCGATCACGATTATCCGGGTCGGCGACAACTTTTCGGGAAGAGCCATAACCTATGCTGCGCCGCAAAAAAAGATGCACGACGCGCGACACGCCGCCAATATGCGTCGCATTGCCCCGCTTCGGCACAATCGGTCTTGTCGCAGCGGGACTATGAAGGGGCGGGGTTGCTGAAGAATCGTCGGACGCCTAGACCGCGACCCACATTTAGGTGACGGGTTGGGTGCCAGGTGAAAGTTGTTCTTGTCGACCCTTCGTTGTTCACCGGTCCTTATGACGCGGCGCTGTCGGAGGGGCTTGAAGCGAATGGCATCGATCCGTGCTGGGCGGTGCGTCAGCCTCGCCCGGGCGAAGAAATCGATTTGCCGCCGTCGCGGCGAGCCGCCATTTTCTATCCACTGACCGATGGTGCCAATCGAGCGAAGCGGGGTTCGGTCAAGTGGCTGAAAGGGGGCGAACATTTCGCCGGGCTCTTTCGGCTCGCCCGGCTCGCCGCGAGACAGAATGCCGATTTGGTTCACTTCCAATGGGCGCCGCTGCCGAGCTTCGATCGCCTCGCGACGATCATGTTGCAGCGTCGCGTTCCCGTCGTCCTGACGGTGCACGATACGACACCCTTCAACGGCGTCGATGTCAGTCCACTACAGCGTCACGGCCTCGACGCGCTGATGCGAACCGTTGACCAGATCGTCGTCCATACGACCAACGCGCGCGGCATCCTGATCGGTGAGGGCATCGATCCGGCGCGGATCAGCGTGATTCCCCACGGGCCGCTGCCGCTTCGTGCGGTGCCGCGTCCTGAATTCCGCCCCGATGCTGGCCCCGATTCTGGCCCCGCCGGGCGCACGCGAATCGTTCTGTTCGGTCGAATCCAAAGTTACAAGGGCGTCGACGTGCTGATCGAAGCGCTGGGCAGGCTTTCCCCAGAGCGGCGCGCCCGGCT
>JAPKCG010000388.1 GCA_028823055.1 Sphingomonas bacterium | reverse complement strand
GGGGGGGCCCGGGGGGGCGGCCCCCCGGGGGGCCCCCCCCCCCGCGCCCGCTCCGTCTCAGCCGAGTGGGCCGTTGGCGACCGGCGGCTGGAATTGCGGCACGCCCTGGCGGTTATATCGTATCGGCTGAACGCGGGTATGCCGATTAGGATCGAACAGCGGATCGCCCTCGATCTTCTCGTAATCGCGGGCATGGAAAACCAGCATGTCACGGCCACGCTCATCGACGGTGAAGCTGTTGTGGCCCGGCCCGTAAATGTGGTTCTCGGGCGCACTCTTCATCACGGGCTCGGGGGATTTGGTCCACGCCGCCGCGTCCATCACGTCCGCATCATCGCGCGCCGTCAACATGCCGAGACAATAGCGGGCATCGGTCGCACTCGCCGAATAGGTCATGAACAGCCGGCCGTTACGCGCGAGCAAGGCCGGGGCCTCCGCCACCTTGAAGCCGCGGATTTCCCACGGAAGGGTCGGGATGGTCAATCGGGTAGGCTTGGCCGCCAGTGTCAGCGCCGTCGCCAGCGGTGCGAGGTATAGATTGGAATTGGTGTCGATGCCGGGCTCGCGCTGCGCCCAGGCCAGATACCGCGTACCGCGATGGACGAAACTGGTCGAATCGAGGTTGAAACTGTCCCACGGCGTTTCGAGCTGGCCGAGCACCGACCATTTTCCCGTCATCGGATCGGCACCGTCGCAAACCACCGCATAGGTCCGGATACGAAACACGTCTTCGCCCCCGCCACTTGGCCCGGCCGCGAAATACATGATCCATTTGCCATCGATCAGGTGCAGCTCGGGTGCCCAGATGAAGCCGGACATCGGACCGCTCGCCTGATGCCGCCACAACACCGCTTCGCGCGCGCTCGACAGGCCGGCGATGGTGCGCGACCGACGCAAGACGAGCCGATCATATTGCGGCACCGATCCGGTCATATAATACCAGCCATCGGTGTGGCGGAAAACCTGCGCGTCGGCACGCTGCTTGACGAGCGGATTGACGATAGGCGCACTCTTGCGTCGGAACAGCGCCTTGGCGGGCGCGGCTGCGGCACCTGTTGCGCCACCTGCCACGGTCGCGGCGAGGCCCATCAGGAAAAGACGGCGTGATGCTGGTTCGGTCATCTCAAACTCCCTTATTGCTCCGCGACGGGCCAGCCGTCGGCACCCCAGCGGATCGTCGCGACCCGAAGCGTCGGCGCGCCGTTCTTCTGGCGATCATAGGCATGGTAGACGACATGATCGGTGCCATCGCGATCGCGAAACGCCCCGATATGGCCCGGTCCGCGAAAGCGCTGCTGTTCTTCAAGGTCGGCGCGAAGGAATATCGTGCCGCCGCCCTGCATCAGCGCGCTGCCATCCATGCCGAGATACGGCCCCGTCACCGCCTTCGACCGACCGACCACCGTATAATAGGTGCTGTTCACGCCCTTGCAGCAATAGTCGTAGCTGGCGAACAGCCAATATGAGCCGCCATGATCGATGATGAACGGCGCTTCGACCGGTGCCGGTGCCCCGATGGGCGCAAGGCGGCGGGCGATCGATACTGGCTTTTCACCGGGATGAAGCAACTTGCCGGTCTTGGGATCGAGCGCGAACAGTTTGAGCCCTGTCCAGAAGCTACCCAGCGCCAGCCAGTGACGGCCATCGCGATCGGCGATAAAGTTCGGATCGATCGCGTTGAAGTCGTCGCTGCGCGTCGACAACACCACCAACCCCTCGTCGCGCCAGCCATAGCTGGGGGAAGCAGCATCCAGCGTGGCATTTGTCGCCAGCCCGATCGCCGAACGGTTCGACCCAAAGGTCGATACCGAATAATAAAGCCGGTAGCGCCCGTCGACGAACGAGATGTCGGGTGCCCACATGTTCTTAGCACCCGGAATCGCCTTTGCCGCCCAGTCGGGCATTTGGCGAAAGGGTGGCTCCTCCACCTTCCAATCGGTCATGTCGCGCGACGTTCTGGCGTCGAGCATCTGGCCGCCCAACCCAGTGCTGAAGACATGATAGGTGTCGCCTTCACGAATGATCACGGGATCATGGACGGGCACGATCGCCCCCGTCATTTGGTCCGCAAACACGGCGGGAGCTACCTCTGGCACCGCTGCTGCAACCGCCCCCGCACCCGCCCAGGCCACCGCCCAAGCTAGCGCCAGCGCAGCGGCGACCCTTCCTGTTCGTACCGTCATCTGCGTTTCCTCACTGAAGATCGAGCATCACGACCGACTTCGCGGGCAGCGCGACGGTCAGCGTGCCGTCCGTAATCCGCGCGCCGCCAAAGGCCTTTGGAACGACAGTGTTCGGCGCGTCGAAGCTATTGATCGCGTTGATCGCAGACGCCGTCACCACCTGGCCCGACACGGTTCGCGCCGATGCGCCCGCCAATTTGACGGTGACGGTGATCGCCCGGTTTGGATCGGCGTTCGCCATACCGACATGCACGCGTCCGCTCTTGTCACGCACCGCGCTCGCGCTGACCGCGGGCATCGTCGACTCGCCTTGCGTATATTGCGGCGACGCAAGCTCGATCGGCAAGACAGTCGCATCCATATACGGCTTGTACATCTTGAAGATGTGGTAGGTGGGCGTCAGCACCATCCGCGGCCCGTCGGTCAGGATCATCGCCTGCAGGACATTCACCATCTGCGCGATCGCGGTCATCTTCACGCGGTCGGTATGTTTGGCGAAGATGTTAAGGTGAATCGCCGCGACCAGCGCGTCCCGCAAACTATTCTGCTGACGAAGGAACCCTGGTTGCGTGCCCGGATCCTGCGCATACCATGTTCCCCATTCGTCGACCGCCAGCCAGATGCGCTTTTCGGGATCATATTTGTCCATGATCGCGGAATGTCTGGTGATCAGATCGTCCATCTTCCACGCCGCCGCAAGCGTCTCCGCCCATCCGGATTCGTCGAATTGCGTCGCCGATGCTCGCGGCGGCCAGCCCCCGGGAATCGTGTAATAGTGCAAAGACAATGCGTCGATCTGACCCGCCGCCTGCGCGATCATCGTTTCGGTCCATTTATAATCGTCGACATTGGCACCCGCCGCGATCTTGAGAATCCGCGTTCCCGCCGGTGCCTTGATAAAGGTCGCGTAACGGCGCGTCAGGTCGGCGGCATATTCGGGCCGCATGTTCCCGCCACACCCCCACAGCTCGTTACCGACACCGAAATAGGGCACCTTCCACGGTGCCTTATGCCCGTTGGCCGCACGCTCATCGGCCAGCGTACCGGCAGGAGACGTCATATATTCGACCCACTCGGCCATTT
>JAPKCG010000387.1 GCA_028823055.1 Sphingomonas bacterium | reverse complement strand
GGGCCACGCGCAACGCGGTGCCATCGCCCTGCCATCCGTCGAGCGCCAACGCCGCCCGCGCGAACACGCCCTCGGGGACCGCCGCCAGCCGCTCGCCGAGCAGTGCCACCGTCTCGCGCCGTGCCGCATCGATCGCGATGCCATGGTCGACCATCTGCGCCTCGATCGCGTCGAGCCAGTCGACATCGGACGCACCCTCTTCCGCCAGTAACCGGTTGCGCGCGCGCATCGCGGCGTCATAGCGGCTGCTATGACGCGCGTGGTCGGGCGCGAGCGCCAGCGTCAACCGATCCAGAAACCGCCGCCGCTCACTCGCAGGCTCGACGAACAACCGGTCCATCGCGGGCGTCAGCCACAACACGGTCAGCCATTCGGCCAGGATATTGGCGGTTGCCGTCGCACCCTGGACGCGGACAATCCGCCGGTCGGGCGTGGCGACGAGCGTTCCCGTCGCGATCTCGACATCTGCCATCACCGTCGCCGCCACCCCAAAGCCACCCGGCCCGCCCTGACGTGCCATATCGCCCAGCGCCGCGCGCCGCAGGCCCCGGCCGGGCGACAGCAGCGAAATCGCTTCGAGGATATTGGTCTTGCCCGCGCCATTCTCCCCGGTCAGCACAACGAACCCCGCGCCGGGCGTGAGCGCCAGCGCGGGGTGGTTGCGAAAATCGGTCAGGACCAGCCGCGAAATCATCGCGGCTGCTGTAGCGCGGTTAATAACCCGGTGTCAGGCCGTTATGCGGCGATTTGCTCTGCGACAGGCACCGCGGCGGCACCAGCCGCATCGTCACGACGATCACTCAGATACGACGCCATTGCCGGGCCGAGCACCTGCTGCGCATGCTTGTACAAAACGGGTTCGGCGATGTTCAGTCGCGCGCGCGCGGCGGCCATCGGTTCGTGGAGCAGCGTCAGATAATCCTCCCCCGAAATCCACTTTGCCTTGCGCCCGTGGCGATATCCCTCCCACACCGCTTTCGCGAACAGGCCGCTGCCCGTCACCTTGATGCTCTTGAGCGCGGCGGCACCACCGATAAAGGCCCAGCCGAGACCGCCGACTTGCGCATAGCTGAAAGCGACGAGACACGCCTCGCCCATGCTTTCGTCCGCCTTGTACCCTGTCAGCACGTGCCAGATGTCATGCGTGTCGCGAACCCGCCGTCCGAACCAGGCGTAGGGATGCGCAAGGTCGTCTTCGCTCGGTTCCAGTTTCGACACTTCGACGAGGCCGTCCGCCGAATAGCCGGTGGTTTCGAGGAAATCGCGATACGCCGCGCCGACCGTGCCGGGAGCAAAGGATGCAACAAACGCGGGGTCAGAAAATCGCTGGGCCAGTTCCACCCGATCATAGGCGATCCGCCCGCCCTGCTCATTCGCGATCAGTCTCGCATAGTTCGTTGGCGCATTGCCGACGTTAAGCGCGCGCATGATGCGAAACACCTGCGTCGTATCGTCGCCGTTCGCCAACAGCTTGCGAATCGCGTCGACCGCTGTTTTCCAGTCGCGACGCCCGGACGTACCGGGAAAAGGGGGAAGTTTTGCCATACGCCGAATCCTTACTGACATGGGTGTCAATAAATCGTTTCCGCATCCCCGTCAATTCCACCGGTGCGGCAGGGCCGAGGTGAAACACGCACCCGGCCAGCCGTCCGGCATCACACCCGCATCGGCATCAGCACGTACAGCGCGGGCGCCTTGTCATTCTCACGGATCAGCGTCGGGGCGGATGCATCGGCAAGATGGACCTCGACCATATCGCCGTCGATCTGTCCCAAAATGTCGAGCAGGTATTTGCTGTTGAACCCGATCTCGAATCCGGTCGCGGTGTAATCGCCCGGCACTTCTTCCGCCGCGGTGCCGTTTTCGGGACTGGTCACCGACAGCGTGATCTTGTCGCGATCGAGCGCCATCTTCACCGCGCGCGTCTTTTCAGTTGCGATCGTCGAGACGCGGTCGACCCCCTCCATGAAGCTTTTTGGGTCGATCTTGAGGATCTTGTCGTTCCCCGTCGGGATGACCCGCGAATAATCGGGGAAGGTGCCATCGATCAGCTTCGACGTCAGCACTGCGGCACCCAGATCGAACCGGATCTTGGTCGGCGACAGCGATACGCCGACCGACCCATCGACTTCGTCGAGCAACTTGCGCAGTTCGGCGATGCATTTGCGCGGCACGATCACGTCGGGCATCGCCTCGGCACCATCCGGGCGCGGCATCGTCACCCGCGCGAGGCGGTGACCATCGGTCGCGGCGGCCTTGAGCACCGGCTGGCTGCCGTCGTCCGCAACGTGGAAAAAGATGCCGTTGAGATAATAGCGCGTCTCTTCGGTCGAGATCGCGAACCGGGTCTTGTCGATAATCTGTTTCAGCGTTTCGGCGGGCAGTTCGAACTGAGTCGGCAATTCCCCTTCGGCGATGACGGGGAAATCGTCGCGGGGCAGCGTGCCGAGACTGAACCGCGCGCGACCCGCGACGATCGTCATCCGCCCTTCCGCTGCGGTGATCGACACCTGGCTTCCCTCGGGCAGCTTGCGCGCGATGTCGAACAAGGTGTGGGCGCTGACCGTGGTCGATCCCGGCGTATCGACCGCCGCCGCGACGCTTTCGTTGATCTGCAGATCAAGGTCGGTCGCCATCATCCGCAGCGAGCCCTCCGCGGTCGCTTCGAGTAGCACGTTCGACAGAATCGGAATCGTGTTCCGCCGTTCCACCACCGACTGGACATGGCTGAGCCCCTTCAGGAGCGTCGCACGTTCGATCGTCGCCTTCATTATCGTCCCCCGGCCCACCTTCAAAATCTACAGGGGGCAACTCGGACGTTTCCTAGCCAAGAAAAAGGGGCCGCGGCAAGCGCCCCGACCCCTTTTTCTACGTTCAATACGGGGACATTTTCTCGCGAAAAAATCTCCTCACGCCCGATCAGAAGCGGAAACCCACGCCCGCCATGACCTGATGCCGGTCGGTGTCGACGCTGAAGTTGTTGGTGTTCGCGCCATTCGCATATTCGAGCCGCGCATCGCCATAGTTGGAATAACGATATTCGACCTTCGCATAGGTCCGCGGCGTCAACGACTTTTCGATCCCCGCACCGACCCGATACCCATCGAGATTGAAGTGGTTGCCCGTCTCGGTCACCGTGTCGTTCCGCGTCAGGTCAAGCCGGGCGTTGGTATAGCCGACCTTGCCATAAACCATCGTCGTCGGGGACACGAGGTAACCGATGCGCCCGCCCAGATACAGGTCGCGACCCGCCTTCACACGACCATAGCCGA
>JAPKCG010000386.1 GCA_028823055.1 Sphingomonas bacterium | reverse complement strand
TGGTCGCAACCGTGAAGCAGCAAGCCCGTAAAAGTCCCAGGCGTAAGTTCTCGTCGGTTTGAGTCCGACGATCAAATAGCGTGGCCTTCGGTATCGCGCAGGACTTCGCGGCGGCCGACATGGTCGGGGCGACCGACGATGCCGTCTTTTTCCATCCGCTCGATCAGGCGCGCGGCGGAGTTGTAGCCGATGCGCATCTGTCGCTGGAGCCAGCTGGTCGACGCTTTCTGCGACTCGCAGACGAGCTGGATCGCGTGGCGATATTGCTGGTCCTCCGCGGAATCCTCGCCCGTCGGTGCGCCTTCGAGCGTGAAGCCGTCTTCGGGTTCCTCGGTGACCGAGCTGATATAATCGGGCGTCCCTTGCGTGCGCCAATGGTCGGCGACGCCGCGCACTTCGTCGTCGCTGACAAAGGGGCCGTGAACGCGGACGATTCCCTTGCCGCCGGGCATGTAAAGCATATCGCCCTTGCCCAGCAGCTGTTCGGCACCCTGCTCACCGAGGATCGTGCGCGAATCGATCTTGCTGGTGACGTGGAAGCTGATGCGGGTCGGCAGATTCGCCTTGATGACGCCGGTGATGACGTCGACCGAAGGGCGCTGCGTCGCCATGATCAGGTGGATGCCCGCCGCGCGCGCCTTTTGCGCCAGGCGCTGGATAAGGAATTCGACTTCCTTGCCCGCGGTCATCATCAGGTCAGCGAGTTCGTCGACGATGACGACGATCTGTGGCAGCACCTCGTAATCGAGCTGCTCCTCCTCATACACCGGCTGGCCGGTGTCGGGGTGATAGCCGGTCTGGACCTTGCGTCCCAGTCGCTGGCCCTTCGCCTTTGCGGCGCGGACCTTGTCGTTGAACCCGGCGAGGCTGCGGACGCCGACCGAGGACATCTGGCGATAGCGGTCCTCCATCTGCTCGACCGCCCATTTCAGCGCGCGAACCGCCTTGGCCGGATCGGTGACCACCGGGGACAGCAAATGCGGGATGTCGTCATACATGCTCAGTTCGAGCATCTTGGGATCGATCATGATCATCCGGCACTGATCGGGGGTCAGCCGATAGAGCAGCGAGAGGATCATGCAGTTGAGGCCGACCGATTTACCCGAGCCGGTCGTTCCCGCCACAAGCAGATGCGGCATCGGCGCGAGATCGGCGATGACGGGATCGCCCGCGATATTCTTGCCTAGGATGATCGGCAGCTGAGCCGACTGATCCTCGAACGTCTGGCTGGCGACGAGTTCGTGGAGCGCCACCGCCTCCCGCTTCGCATTGGGCAGTTCGATGCCGATCACAGTTCGCCCCGGAATCGTCGCGACGCGGGCGGAAATCGCGGACATGTTGCGCGCGATGTCGTCGGCGAGCGCGATGACGCGGCTCGCTTTCACCCCCGATTCCGGTTCGAGCTCATACATCGTGACGACGGGTCCGGGGCGCACCTCGGTAATCCGGCCACGCACCTTGAAATCGTCGAGGACGTTTTCGAGCAAGCGCGCATTGCGTTCGAGCGCGGCCTTGTCGATCGCACCTTTTACCGGCGGCGGTGGCGGGCTGAGCAGGTCGAGCGTCGGCAGCTTGTAAGTGTGGCCGAGATCGAGCTGCGTCTGTTTGGGTTTGGTCTTCGCGATCGACGGCGCGAGCGTCCGGTCGGCGATCACCGGTGCCGGACGCGGATCGGGCGTGGCGACCGCGCGCGGCGCACCCGCCGCCTTGCGGGTTAACGTCAGCGGCTCGTCCTCATCAGGGCGAAGCGTCTCGTCATAGGCCGCCCCCGGTGCAGCGACACGCCGCCGCCAGCGACGATCGCCAAGCGCGAGTTCGAGGCTGCGCGCCCAGACGACGACGCCTGCAACGCCGGCGATCAGTCCGATCGCGCGCAGTCCCCAGGTCGATATCGTCGGGTCGCCCGCGAACGCCAGCGCCCAACTGGCAATTCCGGCAAGGCTGAGGCCGATCGCGCCGCCCCATCCCGCCGGCAAGGCGAGGACCGCAGCATCCGAGATCGTTGCCAGCGCGGTCGCGATCAGCGCCACTCCGATCGCGGCGTTACGAAGCATCCTGACCCAGCGTCCCGCAGGCTGATCGCGCCAGAGCCGGAGCCCAACGATCGGCCCGATGGGGATCAACAGCGCAACCGCGGGGCCGAACAGCGATAGCGCGAGATCCGCGAACCACGCCCCCGGAGTGCCGACGAGGTTCTGGACATCACCCCCAGCCGCGGTGTTGAGCGCGGCATCGGCGGCGTGATAGCTGGCGAGCGACAACGCCATCAACAGCGTCGCGACGAACACCGCGATCGATGCGACCAGCGCGCCGCCACGGACCGCGCCTGCCTTCACGGTTTCCCGCCACAGCCCCGTATCGCTGCCTCCGGCGCGGCTCGCCATCTCGACCAAATCCCCTGGATAGATATGGAAAGCCATCCTCGCTACGCGCAGCGGCGTCAAGGCGAAGGGGTGTATTCGCGCGTTGGCACCGTCGCTTTGGCGGCCTAGAGAGTCTTCATGGACACAGATGTCATCATCCTTGGCGGCGGCCTGGTCGGGACGACGCTGGCGCTGGCGCTCGACGCGCATGGGCTGAATTCGGTCGTCATCGATCCCGCCGATCCCGCGACGACACTCAGCGCGGGGTTCGATGGCCGCGCCTCCGCCGTAGCGAGCGCGAGCGGACGGATGCTCGATGCGATCGGCGTCGGTGCGCGGCTGGCCGGGAGCGGTTGTTCGATCCGCCACATCCGCGTCAGCGACGGGCTGAGGCCGGGCAAGCTCGATTTCATCCCCGATGCCGACGACGACGCGCTCGGCGCGATGTACGAAAACCGACGGCTGCGCACCGTGTTGTTCGAGGCGGCGAGCGCGGCGGACCATGTCGACCTCAGGATGACAACACGCGCGGTCTCGGTCGATCGCGGCGGGCATGGCGTCGTCGCGACACTCGATTCGGGCGACACGGTGCGCGGCGCGCTGCTCGTCGCGGCGGAGGGACGAAATTCACCGACGCGGACCGCCGCGGGAATTTCGGTCGCGCGCTGGCAGTATGATCATGCGGCGATCATCGGCGCGTTTCATCATCAGGAAGACCATCAGAACACCGCGTTCGAGATTTTCTATCCAGCGGGACCGTTCGCACTGTTGCCGCTGCCCGATGACGACAAGGGCCATCGGTCCGCGATCGTCTGGTCGGTTCATGCGAAGGACGGTGCGGGGATGCTTAAGCTGGGCGACCGCGGTTTCCTTGCCGAGGCGGAAAAGCGGATGGGCGGCTTTCTCGGCA
>JAPKCG010000385.1 GCA_028823055.1 Sphingomonas bacterium | reverse complement strand
GAAATCCTGTCGGCGGAGGTGTGTTCGCTCAAGAAGGGCGAGGATCGCGCCGCGCTGGCCTGTCACCTGACGATCGACAAGGGCGGCGCGCTGTCATCGTGGCGCTTCACTCGCGCGGTCGTGCGGATCGCGGGCAATATCGCCTATGAAGACGCGCAGGCGACCTTCGATGCGGGCGAAGGTCCGATGATCGAGGTGCTGAAGCCGCTCTGGGCGTGCTGGCGCGCGCTGGCGAAGGCACGCGATGCGCGCGCGCCGCTCGACCTCGACCTCCCCGAACGCAGGGTCATACTCGACGACAAGGGGCGGATCATCTCGGTCGCGCCACGCGCGCGGCTCGATTCGATGCGGCTGATCGAGGATTATATGATCGCCGCCAATGTCGCCGCCGCCAAGGCGCTGGAGGCGAAGAAGGCGCCCGTCATGTACCGCGTCCACGAACCGCCGAGCCGTGAGAAGCTGGTCGCGATGAAGGATTATCTCGACACGTTCGACGTTCCCTTCGCGCTGGGTCAGGTGATCCGCCCCGCGACGTTCAATCACATTCTCGACCGCGTCGGCGATGCCGATTTCCGCCCGCAGATCATGGAACAGATCCTGCGCACGCAGACGCAGGCTTATTACGCGCCCGCCAATCACGGCCATTTCGGGCTGGCGCTCGGCAGCTACGGGCATTTCACCTCACCGATCCGGCGTTATGCCGACCTCATCGTCCACCGTTCGCTGACCGCGGCATATAAGCTGGGGCCGGGTGGGCTGACCGAAGGCGAGGCGACGAGCATGGACGCGATCGGGCAGGGCATCAGCGCGCTAGAGCGTCGCGCGATGGAGGCGGAGCGCGACACGATCGACCGCTATGTCGCGGCCTATCTCTCCGAACGTGTCGGCGAGGTGATGGACGTGCGGATTACCGGTGTCACCAATTTCGGCTTCTTCGCGACGGTCGACGGGATCGGCGGCGACGGATTGATGCCGGTGCGCGACATCGGCGGGGACTATTACCGATTCGACGAGGCGGCGCGGACGCTGACCGGCGAACATGGCGGCGACATGTACGCGATGGGGCAAGTGCTCCAGCTCAAGCTGGCCGAGGCGAATCCCGTGTCAGGCGCGCTGCGGTTCGAGATGCCCGAGGGGGAGGGTGCGCCTTCATCCTCATCCTCGGGCGCGCCGGGCAAGCGTCGCGACCGAATCATCGCCAAACGCGGACGGCCCGCGAATATCCGGCATCAGGGGCGCAAACGGAGATAATCCGTCGGCGCGCCCGGATCATCGGGCTTGCTGATTTCCGGCTCAGCCCGCGGTAAAGGTCAGCCCCGCATTCGCCTTCAGCCGATCGCGCAATTGCGGCCCCATCAACGCACCCGGTGTCCAGATGCCGCCCGGTGCGCCCGCCATGTCCTCGACCAGACACAGTGCGCTTTCGGCGATCATCTTGCTGGTCGATCCATAGCCGGGGTCGCGATCCCCCGTGACGACCGTATCGATCCGCGTGCCGTCGGGCATCAATCCGGCGAACAACAGGTCGTAATGGCCGTTGTCGCGCTCTTCCTTGCTTGGCCCTTCGCCCGGCTTGGGACCCCCTTCGCCACCGAAGGGATTGTATTTGGCGATCGCCTCCGCCGCCGCCTTGCCCAGCTCGCCGAGGCCCGGCGCGACCATCATCTCGTCATAGACGAAATCCGCGCCATATTTTTCGGCCAGCAGGAAATTGGTGCGATGGACGTTCTTGGTATTGATCGGTGCCATCACGAACGGTGCCACCCATGCCTCGATCGTGCGGTCATATTCGGGGATCAGTCCGGTTGGCTGGGACGGCCCCTTGAATCCGGGCGTAAGCGCGAAGGAACTGGTGAGAAGCTTGACGAGCCCCGGATCACGCGCGGCGGCGGCCAGCGTGGCTTTGAGGCTCGCGGCGGTGCCGCCCGAAAATGTGCCCTTCATCGACCGGACACGGCCCTTCACGCGCGGCACCGGCTTGCCGAATTTGGCGATCGCCGCCTCCTGCAAGGTCAGCACGCCGAGGTCGAAGGGAATCGAATCGAACCCGCACGAAAACACGATCCGCGCGCCTGTCCGCCTTGCATCATCGTGATGCGCGTCGATCATGTGGCGCATCCATGCAGGCTCGCCGCACAGATCGACATAGGCGGTGCCGCTCGCGGCGCAGGCGGCGACGAGCGGGGTGCCATAGAGTTGATAGGGGCCGACCGTCGTCAACACGACCTCGGTCCGCGCGCACATCGCGGCGAGCGTCTCCGGTTCATCGGCATCCGCGATCACCAGCGGCGTGTCCGCTGGCGCGCCGATCAGGTCGCGCACCTCCTTCAGCTTGTCGAGGCTGCGCCCCGCCATCGCCCAGCGTGTCGCACCCTTGCCCGCGAGATATTCGGCGACGAGCCGCCCGGTAAAGCCGGTCGCGCCATAGACGATGATTTCGAAATCGCGGGGGGTGGCGGTGGGCATGGGCATCTCTCCTTGGGATGGGCCGAATTCAGGCGGCCTCGTTGAATTGCAGGCTGGCAAGCCGAGCATAGAGGCCGTTATGCGCGATCAGCGCGGCGTGGTCACCCTGTTCGACGATCCGGCCATCGTCCATCACGATGATCCGCTGCGCCGCGCGGACGGTGGCGAGGCGATGTGCGATGACGAGCGTGGTGCGCGTTTCCATCAGCCGTTCGAGCGCCTCCTGCACCAGCCGTTCGCTCTCGGCGTCGAGCGCGCTGGTCGCCTCGTCGAGCAGCAGGATCGGCGCATCGCGGAGCAGCGCACGCGCGATCGCGACGCGCTGCTGCTGGCCACCCGATAATCGCGCGCCGCCTTCGCCCAGAAACGTGTCGAGTCCATCGGGCAGGCGGCTGAGGAATTCGGCGGCATTGGCGGCATCGGCGGCGGCCCAGAGCTGATCGTCGCTCGCGCTCCAGTCGCCATAGCGTAGATTGTCGCGCGCGCTGGCACCGAAGATCACCGTCTCCTGCGGCACCATCGCGATCTGCGTGCGGATCGCGGCGGGGTCCGCCTCGCGCAGATCGACACCGTCGAGCGTCACGCGACCCGCGCCGGGATCGTAAAACCGCTCGGCAAGCTGGAACAGCGTCGATTTGCCCGCTCCCGACGGCCCGACCACCGCGACCGTCTCACCGGGCGCGATGCTCAGCGAAAAGTCGCTGAGCGCGGCGACGTCAGGCCTGGTCGGATAATGGAAACGCACATGATCGAATGCCAACGCGCCTCGGATCGGCACGGGTAATGGCACGGGGGTGTCGGGCCGCGCGATCTCG
>JAPKCG010000384.1 GCA_028823055.1 Sphingomonas bacterium | reverse complement strand
ATTACGCTTCTTCTTCCTGCTCGCGCACGACGATGCGCAGCTTGCTGAACGGCTTCAGGATCCGGGTCGACTTACCGCGACCACGGGTGGCGAAGCGCTTCATCGTGATCGCCTTGCCGACCGACGCCTCGGCGACGACGAGCGCGTCGACGTCTAGATTATGGTTATTCTCAGCATTGGCGATGGCGGACGCCAGCACCTTGCGCGCCTCGACAGCCATACCCTTGGTCGAGAAGGCGAGGATGTTCATCGCATCGCCAGCCTTCTGTTTGCGGATCAGACCCGCAACCAGGTTGAGCTTCTGCGCCGAACCACGGATCTGCGTATTGACCGCAAGCGCCTCATTATCCGCCACGCGGCGGGGGGATTTAGCCTTGGACATCAGCGCTTGCCCTTCTTGTCAGCGGCGTGGCCGGGGAAATAGCGCGTCGGCGCAAATTCACCCAGCTTCATGCCGACCATTTCCTCGTTCACCGACACCGGCACGAACTTGCGGCCGTTATACACGTTGAACGTCAGTCCGACGAACTGCGGCAGGATCGTCGAGCGACGCGACCAGGTCTTGATCGGCGTGCGCGAGTTCGCGTCCTGCGCGGTCTCGGCCTTCTTGAGCAGGCTCAGTTCGACGAACGGGCCTTTCCAGACGGAACGAGCCATTACTTCTTCCTCGCGTGGCGGCTACGGATGATCATCTTATCCGTAGACTTGTTGTGACGGGTGCGCGCACCCTTGGTGGGCTTGCCCCATGGCGTCACCGGATGGCGACCGCCCGAGGTCCGGCCTTCACCACCGCCATGCGGATGGTCGACCGGGTTCTTTGCGACACCACGCGTCAGCGGGCGTTTGCCCTTCCACCGCGTGCGGCCGGCCTTGCCGAAATTCTGGTTCTGGTTGTCGGGGTTCGAAACCGCACCAACCGTCGCCATGCAATCGGCATGGATGTAACGTTGTTCGCCCGAGTTGAGGCGGACGATCACCATTCCGCGATCACGACCGACGACCTGCACATAGGTGCCGGCCGACCGGGCAATCTGGCCACCCTTCATCGGCTTCATCTCCACATTGTGGACGATGGTGCCGACTGGGATCTGACCCAGTTCCATCGCGTTGCCAGGCTTCACGTCGGTTTTCTTGGCCGCGATCACCTTGTCGCCAACACCCAGGCGCTGCGGGGCGATAATATACGCCTGCTCGCCGTCTTCGTAATTGATCAGCGCGATGAACGCAGTGCGGTTCGGGTCATATTCCAGCCGCTCGACTGTGCCTTCGGAGTCCCACTTGCGACGCTTGAAGTCGATATAGCGATACTTCTGCTTGTGGCCGCCCGCGATGCCGCGGCTGGTCACATGACCCTTGTTGTTGCGGCCACCAGACTTGCGCTTGCCTTCGGTCAACGCCTTTACGGGGCGCCCCTTCCACAGCGACGACTTGTCGACGAGGATCAGGCCGCGCTGTGCGGGCGTGGTCGGATTATAATGCTTCAACGCCATCGGATCAGACCCCCGTCGTCACGTCGATGGACTGGCCGTCCTTCAGCGTCACGATCGCCTTTTTGAAATCGGATTTGGTGTAGGGCGTGCCCTTCCACTTCTTCGTCTTGCCCTTGGTGACGATCGTATTGACGTTGGTCACGTTGACGCTGAACAGCGCCTCGACCGCAGCCTTGATCTCGGGCTTAGTGGCGTCACCCGCCACGCGGAACACCACCGCGTTATGCTCGCTGAGCAGCGTCGCCTTCTCGGTAATGTGTGGCGCGAGGATCACGTCGTAATGACGGATGTCGACGCCTTCTTTCTGCTTCTTAGCCATTGAAGCGCGCCTCCAGCTTTTCGACGGCAGCGCGGGTCAGGACCAGCGTGTCGTGCTTCAGAATGTCATAGACGTTGGCACCAGCGGCGGGCAGCACGTCGATCGTGTGCACGTTGCCGGCAGCAAGCGCGAAGCTGTTGTCGACGGCATCGCCATCGATCACCAGCGCAGTCTTGCCCGCACCCAGCTTGCCCCAGTTGGCAAGCAAGTTCTTCGTCTTGCTTTCGTCGATTGCAATGCTGTCCATGACGACGAGCGAACCCGCCTTGGCATGGCTCGACAAGGCCATCTTGAGACCCAGCGCGCGAATCTTCTTGTTCAGCGACGGATTGAAGTCGCGAACGCGCGCGCCATGAGCCTTACCGCCACCGATGAAGATCGGAGCGCGGCGATCGCCGTGACGTGCCGTGCCGCCGCCCTTCTGGCGACCGAACTTCTTGCCGGTGCGCGCAACGTCAGCGCGCTCACGCGTGCCACGCGCGGTTTCGCGACGCTTTTCGAGCTGCCAGGTGACGACTCGATGCAGGATGTCGGCGCGCGGATCGAGGCCGAAGACCTCGTCGTTGAGCTCGACGTCCGCGGCATTCGCCCCGGATTTGCCTTCGCCGTCGAAGGATTGAACCTTGACCTTCACGTTCAGCCCTCCTGGCCAGTGGTGTCGCCGTTGCCGGCATCGATCTGGGCGTCGGTATCGCCTGCGCCATGCGCATCGGCTTCGGCAACGCCTGCAGTCACTTCCGCATCGCTGGGCAGTGCAGGAATTTCGTGAACCGCGCCGTCCTCGACTTCCATCACATGCGATTCCTCATCATGTGCGGCAGTGCGCAGACCGGCAGGAAACGGCGCTTCTGGATGCTTGGGGTGCTTGATCGCGTCCTTCACGAAAAGCCAGCCGCCCTTCGACCCGGGAACCGAACCTTTTACGAAGATCAGACCACGCGCCGCGTCGGTGCCGACGACTTCGAGGTTCTGCTGGGTGCGATACTTGTCACCCATGTGACCGGCCATCTTCTTGTTCTTGAAGACCTTGCCCGGATCCTGGCGCTGACCCGTCGAACCGAGTGAACGGTGAGAGACCGACACGCCGTGCGATGCACGCAGACCGCCGAAATTCCAGCGCTTCATACCACCGGCAAAACCCTTGCCCTGTGTACGACCCTGGATGTCGACGAGCTGTCCGGCGACATAATGTTCAGCGGAAAGCTCTACGCCAACATCGAGGAGATTATCCTCGGTGACGCGGAATTCGTGAACGACTGCCTTTGGCTCGACCGAAGCCTTGCCGAAATGGCCGCGCTGCGGCTTGGCGACGTTCTTGGACTTGGCGACTCCTGCGCCAAGCTGGACGGCGGTGTAGCCATCGATATTCATTTCGCGACGGGAAACGACCTGCAGGCCTTCAAGCTGCAAAACGGTGACCGGCACGTGCCGTCCATCGTCCTGAAACAGGCGGGTCATCCCCATTTTCTTCGCGATCACGC
>JAPKCG010000035.1 GCA_028823055.1 Sphingomonas bacterium | reverse complement strand
TTTTTACGCTGCCAATCCCGACTTTATCCGGCCTGAAAGCCGCCGCAACGAAGTGATGCGTTTCGTCGAAGGCGGGCTGTCCGACCTGTCGGTGTCGCGGACCAGTTTCGATTGGGGTGTCCCAGTACCGGGCAGTCCTGGCCATGTGATGTATGTGTGGGTCGATGCGCTCACCAACTATCTGACGGGTATAGGCTATCCCGATGCCGATGCCGCCGAAAGCCGCTATTGGCCCGCCGACCTGCATCTGATCGGTAAGGACATTGTTCGTTTTCACGCGGTCTATTGGCCTGCATTCCTGATGTCCGCGAAAGTCGCGCCGCCGAAAAGCGTTTTCGGCCACGGGTTTCTGCTCAGTCGCGGCGAGAAGATGTCGAAATCGCTCGGCAATGTCGTCGATCCGATGAATCTGGCCGATGCCTTTGGCATCGATGCGCTGCGCTATTTTTTCCTGCGAGAGGTCAGCTTCGGTCAGGATGGCAGCTATTCGCCCGAGGCGATCGTCACGCGCGTCAATGCCGAGCTCGCCAACAGCTTCGGTAATCTGGCGCAGCGGACATTGTCGTTCATCGCCAAGAATTTGGATGGCGTTTTTCCCGGCGATGGTAAGATAGACGATGCCGATACGCTGTTGATCGAGGAGGTCGTGACCGCCTGCGCCGCAATGAAGGCGGCGTTTGGCGATCTGGCGCTGTCGCAAGGTATCGAGGCGTGGATGCGCGGCGTGTTCGCGTGCAATCAATATATCGATGCGCAGGCGCCCTGGGCTTTACGCAAGACCGATCCCGAACGGATGCATGCGGTGCTCGGCACACTCGTGCGGGCGATCCGCATGCTGGGGATCGCGATCCTCCCCGTCGTTCCGACGTCGGCGGCCAAGGTTCTCGACCAGATCGGTGCCAATGAGCGCGATCATGCCGCGATCGACGATAATGGTTGGTATGCGCGCGTTGCCGCCAGCGACTTCCGGATCGCCCCGCCCTCGCCGATTTTCCCGCGGCTCGAACTGCCGGTCGAGGCGGCCTGATGCTCGCCGACAGCCATTGCCACCTGAACTATAAGGGGATGGCAGAACGACAGGGCGAAATTCTCGACCGTGCGCGCGGCGCGGGCGTCACGGCGATGCTCAACATCTCTACGCGCGAGAGCGAATGGGATGACGTCGTCGCCACCGCGGAGCGCGAACCCGATGTCTGGGCGTCTATCGGCATTCACCCGCATGAGGCCGATCAGCATCCGCATGTCGATACCGCAAGGCTCGTCGCCCGCGCGGCGCATCCGCGGGTTGTCGGCATCGGCGAAAGCGGGCTCGATTATTTCTACGACCACAGCGACCGCGACCGGCAGCAGGCAAGTTTTCGCGCGCACATCGCGGCGTCGCGGGAAACCGGCCTGCCGATCATCGTCCATACTCGCGATGCCGAAGAAGACACGCTCGCGATCATGGAGGATGAAATGGGGAAGGGGGCCTATTCAGGCGTCATCCACTGTTTCACCGCGAGCGGTGCCTTTGCCGATGCCGCGATGGCGCTGGGCCTCTACATCTCGATCTCGGGTATAGTCACCTTCAAGAACGCAAAGGATTTGCAGGAAACTGCACTGCGCCTGCCGATCGAGCGACTGTTGATCGAAACCGACGCACCGTTTCTCGCCCCCGTGCCGCATCGTGGCAAGACCGGCGAACCCGCCTTTGTCGCGGACACAGCCCGCTTCCTCGCAAGCCTGCGTAACGAAGATTATCAAAAGCTTACCGAGCATACTGCAGAAAACTTCTTAAATCTGTTCGGAAAGGCGGCCCGGTGAGGGCGCGTATCCTCGGATCGGGTACGTCGTCCGGGGTGCCGCGGATCGGGAATGACTGGGGTGCCTGCAACCCAAGCGACGCGCGCAACCGACGATCGCGGTCGTCGTTGCTGATCAAGCATAACGATACCCGGATACTGATCGATACCAGCCCCGATATGCGCGAACAGCTGATCGCCGCTGATGTGGCGACGGTCGATGCCGTGATCTGGACCCACGACCATGCCGATCACTGCCACGGCATCGATGACCTTCGCCAGGTCTATCACGCCCGCCGATCGCCCGTACCTGGCTATGCCAGGCGCGCCACGTTGGACGTGCTGACCGACCGTTTCGCCTATGCCTTTTCAGGTCGTGCGGGCTATCCGCCCACCATCGAAGCGCATGAATTGGGGGAAACGCTGACGATCGGTGATGTGGTGATCACCACGGTCGATCAGCCACACGGATCGATCAGTTCGGTGGGAATGACGTTTGCGGCCGATGGCGTAAAAATTGGTTATGCCACGGATTTCAATGTTATGACCGACGCAATGGCGGCTTTGTATCAGGATCTGGACGTCTGGATCGTCGATGCGCTTCGGCGCGAACCGCATCCCAGTCATCCGACGCTGGCGAATGTCATCGATTGGGTCGACCAGCTAAAGCCGCGGCAGGCGGCGCTCGTCCATATGGATAACAGCATGGACTACGCCGCCTTGTGTGCGGCATTGGCGGCACCGATCGAGCCGGGATATGACGGTATGGTTTTACCGCGGTGAGCGGCGATCGTCTTGCGGACTTCCTCTTTTACGGGCTGTTCCTCCTGCTGCCGCTGTCGGCGTTGTTCGCGCGGCGAATACCGCTCGGCCAAGTTGCCAAAATGTCGTTGGCATGGGTTGCGATCTTCGGCGTCGCGCTCATTCTGGTAAGCCAGCGTGATCGGTTTTCGGGGTTGGTGGAGCTATTCAGCGATCAGCGCGCAACCGGCAGCGAAACGCGTATCCGGATGGCGCACGACGGACATTTCTGGGCAGACGTCGAAATCGACGGCGTGTCGCGCCGGATGCTGATTGACAGCGGAGCGACAACGACGGCCTTGTCGGTATCGACCGCGCGAGCCGCTGGCCTCGATACCGACCAAAGCCCGTTTCCGGTGCTGATCGAGACTGCCAATGGCACCGTCAGCGCACGGACCGCGACGGCGAAGCGGGTTGTCGTCGGTACGGTCAAGATCACCAATCTTGGCGTGACCGTGTCGCCGGCGAGTGGCGAGCTTGATCTACTTGGCATGAACTTTCTGTCGAAACTGGCATCGTGGCGGGTGGAAGGATCGACGCTGATTCTCACACCCAAATTAGGATAAGTTTTACATAATGTATATTATCGGTTTTTCACTGAGTGATGCGAGGGTGCCCTTCCGGTGATTGAACGTCTCGTTGCAATCATGGTCCGTCTCCGCGATCCCGAGCATGGCTGTGAATGGGACCGCGCACAAAGCTTTGCGACGATCGCCCCCTATACGATCGAAGAGGCGCATGAAGTGGCGGACGCCATCGACCGTAACGACATGGATGACCTCAAGGACGAACTTGGTGATCTGTTGCTACAGGTCGTCTTCCACGCGCGGATCGCCGAAGAAGCTGCCCATTTCTCCTTGCCCGATATCGTCGCGGCGATTTCCGACAAGATGGAGCGTCGCCATCCGCACATCTTCGGCGATGCGATCGAGGATGGCGCGACCGAAGGCGGTCACATCCGTTGGGAGCAGATAAAGGCGGAAGAACGAGACGCAAAGGGCAATATGGGCGCGCTCGATGGGGTCGCCCGCGGCTTGCCTGCACTGTTGCGGGCAATGAAATTGCAGAATCGTGCGGCACGAACGGGCTTCGACTGGCCCGATGCCAGTGGACCGCGAGCGAAAATCGATGAGGAGCTCGCCGAGGTGGAAGCCGCCTCGCCCGAAACGATCGAGGAGGAGGTTGGCGATCTGTTATTTTCGATCGTAAACTGGGCACGGCATCAAGGGATCGACCCGGAGGCCGCGCTGCGAGCAGGCAATGCCAAGTTCGAGCGGCGGTTCAGCGCGATGGAGAAAATTGCCGGGGCCGCGTTCAAATCGCTCGATCTCGTAGCCAAAGAGCAGCTTTGGCAGCGCGTCAAAAGTGCGGAAAAATCCCGCTAGCGTTCGTCGCGCGCGACGAAACGATCATGGTCGTCGGGCGCAAGCCGGACATCGACATGCATCGTCATATCCTCGACATGGCTTTCGATGACTTCGCCATGCGCGTGAAGCCAGGCAACCCCCGCCCCGTCGCCTGCATCGAGCGTGATCGAATAGCGCCGATGCGCCGCAGTAAGCTTCGCCGCCACCTGATTGATCAGGTCAAATACCCCTTCCCCGCTCAAGGCAGACAAGGCGACGACATCGTCACGGCGCTCGGCCTCGGCAAGCACGGCCTCATGATCCTCGGCGTCGAGCAAATCGAGCTTGTTCCACGCCTCGAAGCGCGGCGTCGCATCGGTAACCCCGATATCCGCAAGCACGGTTTCCACATCGCTTCGCTGGGCATCGGTATCCGGGTGGGCGATATCGCGGACATGAATGAGCAAGTCCGCCGACACCACTTCCTCAAGCGTCGCTTTGAATGCGGCGACGAGTTGGGTCGGCAAGTCGGACACGAAGCCGACCGTATCCGACAAGATCGCCTTGTCGATTCCGGGCAAGCTGATTTGGCGCAAGGTCGGGTCGAGCGTGGCGAAGAGCAGATTTTCCGCCATGACGTCGGCGCCGGTCAGACGATTGAATAGAGTCGACTTTCCGGCGTTGGTATAACCCACGAGCGCGATCACCGGCCACGGTGCGCGCTGGCGGCGATCGCGGTGCAGCCCCCGTGTCCGGCTCACCTGATCAAGCTCCTTGCGCAGTCGTGCCATGCGGTCGCGGATCAAGCGCCGATCGGCCTCGATCTGCGTTTCGCCAGGCCCACCGAGAAAGCCGAAACCACCCCGTTGCCGCTCAAGATGGGTCCAGCTGCGCACCAGCCGCCCCGCCTGATAGTCTAGATGCGCCAGTTCGACCTGCAACCGCCCCTCCGCGGTTGCGGCACGTTCGCCGAAAATCTCAAGGATCAACCCCGTGCGGTCGATGACCTTCGTGCCCAGTGCGGTTTCCAGATTGCGCTGTTGCACGGGCGACAGGCTCGCATCGAAGACGACGAGGTCGGCCGCCTCCATCGTGACTTGCGCCGCGAGTTGCTCGACCTGGCCGCTGCCGATAAGCGTCGCCGGTTTTGGCGCACGGACACGATAGACGATCCGCTCGACGACACTCAGCCCGATGGCAAGCGCAAGACCCGCCGTCTCTTCGACCCGGGCATCGGCATCGCGGTGCGCATCGCCCTGATCGGGCAGCACCACGATCGCCTTGCCACCGCGCGCGACGTCATCACGGTCGCGATTAAATCCGGTGCTCAATCCTCGTCGCCATCATCAATGTCATCATCATCATCCTCACCATCGTTCGTAAGATTGAGAGGTCGCGAAGGCTGGATCGTCGATACCGCATGTTTGTAGACAAGCTGCGCCATATCTTCACGCTGGAGCAGCATGCAGAACAGGTCGAAGCCGGCAATCTGACCCTGAAGCATGACACCGTTGATCAGGAACATCGTTACCGGATCTTCGGAGCGTCGTACCGCGCCCAAAAAAATCTCCTGCAGTAAAGGATGTTTCTTTTGCGCATCACCCATCGCATCGACGATTTCGTCGACGTCGATCGGCCCGGCAGGCATGATGGTCGAAATCGCGTGCTTATAGATGAGCTGGGATTGACCATCGCGCCGTAGCAACACGGAAAAATTGTCGAACCAGGTAACGATGCCCTGCAATTTTACGCCCTTGACGAGAAACATCGTCACGGGGGTTTTCGAACGGCGAAGCGAATTGAGAAACAGATCCTGAAGTGATCCCGGTTTGATGGCCATGATCGTGGCTTTCTATTCTTGGCGGGACGATTGTGCCCGCAGATGCGCCGTTTCCCGACGTCGGATCGGCACCTTTCAGATGCCATGAGAGCAATTTAGGCAGTCATGCGCGGATGTCCACCCGTGTCTCTGTGTGTCAATCGTCGCGCGCGTCGGTGATGCCGAGCAGTTTGAGCTTACGGTGAAGCGCCGAACGTTCCATGCCGATAAAGCTCGCAGTCCGACTGATATTACCTGAAAAACGACGGATCTGGACGCGCAGATATTCGCGTTCGAACGTCTCTCGCGCCTCACGCAGTGGTGCGCCCATGATCGCACCGCCACTTTCGGGCGTGATATCCGATTGATTGCCAAGCACCTCGGCGGGCAGCATGTCGAGATCGATGCGACCGATGCGATCGCCGGGCGCGAGGATGACGGTGCGTTCTACGACGTTACGCAGCTGGCGCACATTGCCCGGCCATTCATAGGATTGCATCGCCACCACCGCGTCGGGCGCGATTTCTGGCGTCGGCACGCGCCGCTGGGTCGCATAATGCGCAAGGAAGTGATCGACGAGCGCCGGAATGTCGTCGCGTCGATCGGAAAGCGGCGGAATGACGACGGGGACGACGTTCAGGCGATAATATAGATCCTCGCGAAACCGCCCTTCCTGAATTTCGACGGTGAGGTCCCGCGCGGTCGCCGATACGACACGGACATCCACCTTGACGGTGCGGGTGCCCCCTACCCGACTGAAGCTTTGGTCGGTCAGAACTCTCAGGATGCGCGCCTGCGTCGCGATTGGCATGTCGGCGATCTCGTCGAGGAACAGCGTACCGCCATGTGCCTGTTCGAGCAGTCCGGGGCGGACGAGATCGCTGCCATCTTCACTGCCGAACAATTCCTCGTCGACCCGTTCGGGTGTCATGCGGGCCGCGCTGACGACGACGAACGGTGCATCCACGCGCTGGCTCCACCCGTGAAGAAGGCGCGCCGCGATCTCCTTGCCGACACCCGCAGCGCCCATGATGAGGACGCGGCTGCCGGTCGCGGCGACTCGCTTCAACGTCGCACGAACGCCGTTGATCGCCGCAGAGCTGCCGGTCAGGTCGCTATTTTCGCCGACCGAGGCACGCAGCGATGCGACCTCGGCACGCAGCCGCTCTGTCTCGGTCGCGCGCGCGACCATCAATAACAGCCGCTCCGCCTCGAACGGCTTTTCGATGAAGTCCGCCGCGCCGCGCCGGATTGCCGCGACCGCCGTATCGAGATTGCCGTGCCCCGATATGACGAGGACGGGCAGTGACGGATCGCGCCGCTTTATCTCGTCAAGCAGTTCCAGCCCGTCGAGCCGCGACCCCTGTAGCCACACATCGAGCAGCACCAGCGACGGTCGGCGCGTCGCGATCGCCTCCAGCGCGGCATTGCTGTCCGCCGCACCGCGCGTCTCATAGCCTTCATCCTCAAGGACGCCGGCGACGAGATCGCGAATATCATGTTCGTCATCGACGACGAGGATGTCGAGCGGCATGGCGTTAATTCCGATTCCTGCTGAGTGCTGCGAGCTGGCCATCCCCCGCCGGCTCTGGTGTCGATCCCCCCTGATCGAATGACGCGAGTGTGCCCGCATCGAATTCCATATGAACGATCGTGCCACCACCCGGGCGGTCGGTGAAGGTCATCGTGCCCAGATGCTCCTCTACGATTTTCTTGACGATTGCCAGACCGAGGCCGGTCCCCCGCGCGCGTGTCGTCATATAAGGTTCGACGATCCGGTCGCGATCGGCGGGAAGGCCGATGCCCGTATCTTCGACCGCAACGGTGACATGATTGCCGATCTGGCGCAATCGCATGACGATCGACGCTTCGGAACGGTCGTCCTTCGTTTCAATCGCTTCGACCGCATTCTTGACGATGTTCGTGAACGCCTGACCAAGTTGCCGACGGTCGCACACCATGTCGGGACCGGGCGTTTCCGTGTCCAGTTCGAAGCGGATATTGGCGTGTGCCACTTCATGAAGGAAGAGCGCCTGACGAGCGATGTCGACGAGCGATTCGTCGCGAAATACGGGTTTGGGCATCCGCGCGAAGGATGAAAATTCGTCGACCATCCGCCGAAGGTCGCCGACTTGCCGGACGATCGTATCGGTCAGCCGCGCGAACGTCCCGTCATCCGCCTCGATCTTGCCGCCATAGCGCCGCTGCAAGCGTTCGGCCGCAAGCTGAATCGGGGTGAGCGGGTTCTTGATCTCATGCGCGATCCGGCGCGCGACATCGGACCAAGCGGCCCGCCGCTGATCGAGCACCTGCTGCGTAATATCGTCGAAGGTCAGGATCGGCCCCGCATCGGTGCGCGCGATCCGTACTGCGAGCGTCCGCGTTTCCTGACCGCGGGTAACCTGAACGATGCCCTCCCGCGCGCCACTGTCGTCAAATTGCGCGAGATCGGGCGCGACAGTCGCCAGATCTTCCCCGACCAGCGTGCCCGCGCCGAGCAGGTCGATCGCCGATTCGTTGGCAATCTGGATCGAGCGTGCCTGATCGGTTGCAAGGACGCCCGCCGATACCCCCGCCATCACCGCTTCAATCAGGCGGCGCCGATTTTGCAGCTGCTCGTTCGCGGTCAGCAGCTCCGTATTCTGTTCTTCCAGCCGCACGGTCATCCGGTTGAACGCCTTGGCCAGTGTCCCGACTTCGTCATCGCGACGCGGATCGGGGACCCGCGCGGTGAGGTCGCCGCCCGCAACGCGGCGCGCGGCATCGACCAACTCACCCACTGGCCGCACCAGTCGATCCGCGACGAGCAGCGCAATCCACACCGCAAACCCGACGATCAGCAACGAGACGATGAGCAAGGCGGCGTTGAATTGCAGCTGAAGCGATCGCGCCCGGGTCAACAAAGCGCGATAATTGGCGGTGATCGTCTGCGCCCGGGCGGTCTGATCGGTCATCGACTTCGTGCTCTCGACGCGCGCGGCGTAGAGATAGAGTTGGTCCGACCCCGGCAAGGCGGTGATAACCTGAATACGGTCGCCCGTTACGGTGGTGACGCTGCGCTGGCCTTTGCGCAAACGCTCGACCGCATCAAGGTCGATCCGCCTGATCAAATCGATATCGTAAGGATTGACGATTGCCATCGTCTGAACTTCGCGGGTCGGCGAGACGGTGAACAACACGCTTTCCGAGAGACTGCGATAATAGACTTGCTGGAAGAAGAACGACGGAAAACGAGGATTGTCGATCGAGTTTTCCTGTAGATAGGCCGACATGTCATCCGCCATCGTCACCGCGGCTTCCTCCCAGCGGCGGAGCTGTTGTTCGTAAGAGGTCTGGGCCAATGCCGAAGCGTTTTCAAGCATCCCGCGCGCCCGGTCGGAATACCAGAACTGCACGCCGTATTGGAACAGGAGCGAGGCCGAGATCGCGACGAGCACCATCGGCACCGCCGCCACTGCAGAGAACAGTGCAACCAGGCGAACGTGGAGACGCCCGCCGCCGCCGATGGGCGATTGCGCCGCGCGCCGCATGGCGATCCGCCTGCCGACGAGCATAAGCAAGGCGACGCCGCCGATCAGATTCACGATCAGCATGAAGGCGACGAGCGGCGGTGCCATCAGCCCGCTACGCCCGTCCTGACCGACGATGGTGAAATAGCTTGCACCCGCGACCAGCAACACGACCCCGACGACCAATAGTTCGATCGCAGGCGTGATAACGAAACGCCCTGAGGGCGTATCGGCAACCATATCGGGCGTCATCGACGCGTTCATCGTGGTTTCCGTACAACGGGAATTGTTGCACGGAAACCACATAATGTTAATTCATCGCTAGCCGTCGCTTGCCCCGGTCGCTTCGTCGCCACCGTCCGGTTCGAGCCCGAGCGTATCGAGCCGCTTGCGCAGTGTGTTGCGATTGATGCCGAGCGCCCTCGCAGCGCGAAGCTGGTTTCCCCCATGCCGCGCCAGGATCGCCTCGATCAACGGCCGTTCGACTTCGGTGATGACGCGCGCGTAAAGCGTGCCGTCGTCGAGCGCATTGGGCCGTTCATTGGCAATCCGGTCGATCATCGCGCGAACCGCTGTGCCGAGATCCATCTCACTCGTCGCTCCTTCCGATGCGCGCGCCGCATCGCCGATCAGGCCGGGTAGCGACGCCTCGTCGATCACATCGTCGCGCGCCAAGACCGACAAGCGCCGCATCGCATTTTCGAGCTCGCGGACGTTGCCGGGCCAGTCGCGCAGCGACAACTGCGTCAGCGCCCCTGCCGAAAGCTGCTTGCGCGGAAGTCCCTGTGCCGCGGCATGGTCAAGGAAATGGCGCGCGAGCAAGGGCACATCCTGACGCCGTTCCCGTAGTGGCGGCAGCGCGATCGGGACGACGTTGAGCCGATAGAAGAGATCTTCGCGAAACTGGCCGGTCGCGACAAGCGTGGCGAGTTCGCGGTTGGTCGCCGCGACGATGCGGACATCGGTGCGGATCGTCCGCGCGCCGCCGACGGTCGTGAACTCACCCGACTGGAGAACGCGCAGCAGTCGCGTCTGCGCGTCGATCGGCATGTCGCCGATTTCATCGAGGAACAATGTGCCACCCGCCGCCTGTTCGAACCGGCCGGCATTACGCTGGGCCGCGCCGGTGAACGCGCCACGTTCGTGTCCGAAGAGTTCCGCCTCGATCAGCTCGCGAGGGATCGCGGCCATGTTGATCGCGACAAAAGGAGCGGCGCGGCGATGGCCAAGATCGTGAATCGCCCGCGCGACCAGTTCCTTACCCGTTCCCGATTCGCCCGAAATCAGGACGGTGAGATCGTTGGATACGACGCGCGCGACGATGCGATAAACGTCCTGCATCGCGGGCGAACGCCCGATCAGCGGCATGGCGGGGTCTTCGCCAGGTCCCAGATCGGGGTCGGGGATATTGCGCGCCGACGCTCCGGCGACCGCGCGGGTCAGATCGTCGAGATCGAACGGTTTGGGCAGATATTCATACACCCCCGCCTCGGTCGCGCGCACCGCGGTCGTCAGCGTATTCTGCGCGGAAAGGACGATCACCGGGAGCGAGGGGAAGCGGCTGGCGATTCCCGACAGATGATCGATGCCATCGCCATCGGGGAGCACGATGTCGGTGATCAGCACCTCTGGCACCGCGATCGTCAACGCTCGATCGAGGTCGGCGAGGCTCGCTGCGGTCGTCACCTCATGCCCCGCCCGTCTCAGCGCCTGCGCCACGACGGTACGGATCGCGGCGTCGTCGTCGACCACCAGAACGACGCTCATGACGCGGCCCGTGGCAATAGCAGGCGCAAAACCGTCATCTCCGGGTGTCCCTCCCGCGCATATTGAACGATTCCGCCCATGTCGCGCATCAATTTATCGACCAGCGCGAGGCCTAGGCCCTGCCCTTCCTTGCGTCCCGAAACGAACGGATCGAACAGATGCTCGGCAATTTCCGCCGGGGCACCGGCACCGTTATCGATGATGCAGATTTCGATCGGCAACGGGACGCGCGGCCGACCGGGTGCCGCGCTGACCGCCATGCCGTGACGATAGGCGGTCGTGATAACCAGTCGCGGGTCTCGTTCCGGGCGGAGCGCCTCGCACGCGTTCTTGAGCAGATTGATCAGGATTTGCGTAAGCGCATCGCGATTGACCAGTGCAGGCGGCAGTGACGGATCGAACCGTTCCTCGATCCCGACACCGCGGGCAAAACCCGCCTCTGCGACGTTCCGCGCATGGCTGAGCAGCGGATAAATGTTTTCGGGCGCTAGCGACAGCGGGCGAGTATCGCTGAAATCCTGCATCCGGTCGATCAGGGCAGCGACGCGGTCGACCTCCGTAATGATCAATCGCGTCAATTCGTTCGCCCCGAGCAGTTGCGCCGCGCCGCGAATCCCCGACAAGGGGTTCTTGATCTCGTGCGCCAGCATCGCGGCCGCCCCCGTCGCGGCGCGCGCACTTGCGGCACGAGTCACAGAATGACCCAGCCCCCGGCTGGTCGCGGCGGTATGAAGCGTGATCGCCCGCCAGCCGGGATGATCCGCGACGGGGGCCTCGACGAAATCGACGCGGATCGTATGGCCGCGCGTCGTTTCGATCAGCGTGTCATAGACGGCGAATCCATGTCCGTCGCGCCGGTCGTCGCCGCTCGGCGGCGGCAGAATGGCCGCGAGCGGCTGGCCACGCATCACGCGTTCGGACAGGTTGAGCAATTCCTCGGCCAGCGCATTGGCATGCGCGATCCGGTCATCGTGATCGACGATGACGACGGCGACGGGCAGCGCGCTGAAAAGCTCGGCAAAGCCGGGACGGCCAGCCATGAGCGCTCAGGCGGCCTCGCGGTGGCGCCAGGGGGCGTAGAAGTCCGCTAGCATCGCCTGAACATGTTTCGGATCAGCCTGCTGATTAACGGCGTTGCGAAACTCGGCCGACCCGGTCAGCCCCTTGGTGTACCAACCGATATGCTTGCGCGCCATATTGACGCCGGTGATCGTACCATAATGATCGAGCATCATCGCATAGTGTTCGCAGATGACGTCATATTGTTCGGCGATCGACGGATCGGGCACGCGACGCCCGTCTTCGAGCCACGCCATCACCTGACCCAGCAACCACGGCCGGCCATAGGCCCCGCGTCCGATCATCACGCCATCGGCACCCGATTGATCGAGCGCTATTTCGGCATCCTCGATCGAACAAATGTCGCCATTGGCGATGACGGGCACCGATACCGCATTCTTGACGCGGCGGATAAAGCCCCAATCGGCATTGCCCTTGTACATCTGATTACGCGTCCGACCGTGGACGGTGATCATCTTGACCCCCAGATCCTCCGCGATCCGCGCGAGGTCGGGGGCGTTGAGGCTGTCATGACACCATCCCATCCGCATCTTGAGCGTGACGGGGGCCTGTACCGCCTTGACGACGCCCTCGATGATCGCGGCGGCTAGCTTGGTATCGCGCATCAATGCGGATCCGGCATCGCCGTTTGTCACTTTGCGAACCGGGCAGCCCATGTTGATATCGATGATTGCCGCGCCGCGATCCTCGGCGAGCTTTGCCGCCTCCCCCATTTCATGAGGCGTGCAGCCGACAAGCTGCATTGACACGGGTTCTTCGGACAAATGCCAGGCGGTCTTCTGCAGCGACTGGCGTGTTTCGCGGATCGCAGCCTGACTCGCGACCATTTCGGTGACGTTGAGGCCCGAGCCATAGCGGCGGACGAGTACGCGGAACGGCATGTCGGTGACGCCCGTCATCGGGGCCAGCACGACGGGGCAATCGATCCGGACGGGGCCGATCTCTAGGGGAGCCAGTTTGCGCATGTGCCTGAATTTCGGGCAGCTACGCGACTTCGTTGCATTTCGCAAGATTGCGTGGCCGACCGATAGCGCCTAGGCGGCGCGCATGTCGCGTCAGCCACAGACCATCGCGATCGTCGTCGCCGCCGGCAAGGGCGAGCGCATCGGCGGTGCCATCCCCAAACAATTCGCGCCGCTCGCTGGCTTGCCGCTCGTCGAACATAGCCGTCGCGCGCTGTCCGCGCATCCGCGCATCGACCGCGTGATCGTCGTCGTCGCGCCCGACCAGGGCGAGCGTATCGACGATGCGCTGCCGATCGGGGGGGCAACCCGGCGCGGATCGGTTCGTAATGCGCTGGAAACGCTTGTTGGCGAACCGGTCGACCGCGTCTTCATTCACGACGCGGCGCGACCCTTCGTCCCGGCTGCGGTCGTCGACCGTCTGTTAGATGCGCTCGATGATCACGCGGGGGCAGTGCCCGCACTCGCGGTGGCGGATACGCTGGCGCGGGGTGGCGAGTTGCTCGGCGAAGGCGTATCGCGCGACGATGTTTTTCGTATCCAGACCCCGCAGGCGTTTCGCTTTGACGCGATCCTCGACGTGCATCGGCGCTGGCCCGACGACCGGGACGCGACCGATGATGCCGGCATGGCGCGCGCGATGGGGCATGACGTCATGATCGTCGATGGCGCGACCGACCTCGACAAGATCACTTATCCCGCCGACTTCCTGGCCGCAGAGGCGCGAGCCGCCGCAACGATGGAAACGCGGTCGGCGACCGGGTTCGACGTCCACCGGCTCGAAACGGGTGAGCTGTTATGGCTGGGTGGCGTTCTGATCCCGCACGATAAGGGACTGTCGGGGCATAGCGATGCGGATGTCGCGCTCCATGCGTTGACCGACGCGCTGCTCGGAACGATCGCGGCGGGCGATATCGGCACGCATTTTCCGCCCAGCGATCCTCAGTGGAAGGGTGCCGATTCAGCGCAGTTCCTTCAACACGCCGCCTCAATGATTACCGACCTCGGTGGCCAGATCGATTTCGTCGACCTGACGTTGATGTGCGAAGCCCCCAAGATCGGGCCGCATCGCGGGGCGATGCAGCAGCGCATTGCCGCGCTTTTGTCGCTGGCCACCGACCGCGTCAGCATCAAGGCGACGACGACCGAACGGCTGGGTTTTACCGGGCGCGGCGAAGGGATCGCGGCGCAGGCGATCGCGACGGTTCGCGTGCCGCGTCGATGAAAACGCTCTCCGCCCTTGTCTGCGCGACCGCGCTGATCGCCGCGCCCGCGAGCGCGCAGACCAAATGCATCACGACGACCGAGGCGAAGGCACTGACCCAGGTCGCGCTGCCCGCCATCCTTCGCCAGACGGGCCAGCTTTGTGCCGGTCGCCTCCCGGCGTCGAGCATATTGCGGCAGTCGAGCGGCGCGTTCATCGCAAAATATGATGCGGCGTCGGATCGCGCCTGGCCCACCGCGCGGGCCGCGATCGTGAAACTCAGCGACCCGGCGGTCACCGCGTTGCTCGATTCGGACTATGCGCGCCCTTTGCTCGTAACGATGATTGCGCCGTTGATTACGGGGCGGATCGCGGTTGAGGATTGCCCGACGATCGACGCGCTCGTAACCGATCTTGCCCCCCTCCCCGCACCCAACACAGCCTCGATCGTCGTCACGACGCTGCGCTATCTTCAGGCGGAGAAGGCCAAGGGGCGAAACGTCGCTGTCCCCAACCTGCCACTATGTCCGGGATCGAAATGATGGATAGTATCCTGCCAGCGGAACTCGTTGCGGCGGCACGGCGCGCGGTCGAAGCGAATGCGGCGATCGGACGCCGCGTCACGATCGCGGAAAGCTGCACCGGCGGGCTTGTTGCGGCGGCACTGACCGAAATTCCCGGATCGTCCGATGTCATCGACGCTGCGTTCGTTACCTATTCGAACGATGCGAAGCTCGATCTGCTCAACGTCAGTTCGGATCTGCTCGAAACATTCGGCGCGGTCTCGATCGCGGTGGCGTGGAGCATGGCGCAGGGTGCGCTCAGTCGCACCGGTGCCGATGTCGCAGTCGCGATCACGGGGGTCGCAGGACCGGGGGGCGGCTCGGTCAAGAAGCCCGTCGGCACCGTCGTTTTCGCGCGCGCGATCAAGGGCGGCGACCCCCCCGATGTGCATTCCGACCGCAAGGATTTAGGCGACCTGGGCCCTGGCGGTGTCA
>JAPKCG010000383.1 GCA_028823055.1 Sphingomonas bacterium | reverse complement strand
GCTCGACGTGACGCCGCTGTCGCTCGGCATCGAAACTTTGGGCGGTGTCTTCACACGGATGATCGATCGCAACACGACGATCCCGACGAAGAAGGCGCAGACCTATTCCACCGCCGACGACAATCAGGGCGCGGTGACGATCCGCGTGTTCCAGGGCGAGCGCGAAATGGCGGCGGACAACAAGATGCTGGGCCAGTTCGATCTGGTCGGCATCCCGCCCGCACCGCGCGGCGTGCCGCAGATCGAGGTCACGTTCGACATCGATGCCAACGGCCTCGTCAACGTCAGCGCCAAGGACAAGGGCACGGGCAAGGAACAGCAGATCCGTATCCAGGCCTCGGGCGGCCTCAGCGACAACGACATCGACCAGATGGTCAAGGATGCCGAACAGTTCGCCGAGGAAGACAAGAAGCGCAAGGCGGCGGCAGAAGCGAAGAACAACGCCGAAAGCCTCGTCCACACGACGGAGCGCCAACTGGCCGACAACGGCGACAAGGTCGATGCGAGCCTGAAGGGCGAGATCGAGGCGGCGATCGCCGAAACCAAGACGGCGATCGAAAGCGGCGATGCTGATGCGATGACCGAAAAGAGCCAGGCGCTGGCGCAGGTCGCGATGAAGCTGGGTCAGGCGATCTATGAGCAGCAGGCGCAGGCCGAGGCTTCGCCGGGTGCCGACGCTGGTGCCGCCGAGGAGGCGACGGCCGCCGACGAGGATGTCGTCGACGCCGAATTCTCCGAAGTGGACGACAGCCAGAAGGGCTGAAAACTATGATCTGTCCCCGTCATGCACCGGTGTGCGCAATCCTATCCAGGGGTTCGCCCGAACGCATGACAGGGACAGGCCGTAGGGGGCAAGTATGAGTACCCAGACAGATTATTACCAGCTGCTCGAATGCGAGCGGACCGCGGATGCGACGGTGATCAAGTCATCGTATCGCAAGCTCGCGATGAAGTACCATCCCGACAAGAATGCGGGCTGCAAGGACAGCGAGGACAAGTTCAAGGCAGTCAGCGAGGCTTATGAGGTCCTGAAGGACCCGCAGAAGCGCGCTGCCTATGATCGCTATGGCCATGCGGCCTTCCAGAACGGCGGCGGCGGTGGCGGCGGGGCGCAGGATTTCGGTGGCTTTTCCGACATTTTCGAGAGCGTCTTCGGCGAATTCATGGGCGGCGGGCGCGGCGGTGGCCGTGCGCAGCAGCGACGCGGCGCAGACCTGCGCTACGACATGGAGATCAGCCTGGAGGAGGCGTATCACGGTAAATCGACCGAGATTACCGTGGACGTCTCCGACCAGTGCGACACCTGCGATGGATCGGGTGCGCGGCCCGGCACGCATGCGAAAACGTGCCAGCAGTGCAACGGGCATGGCAAGGTGCGCGTCCAGCAGGGTTTCTTCGTCGTCGAACGCGCCTGCCCCGTCTGTCAGGGGACGGGCGAAATGATCGCGGATCCGTGCCCCGAATGTCGCGGCGACGGGCGCGTCGAAAAGACCAAGACGCTGACGGTCGAGATTCCACCGGGTGTTGATGAGGGCACGCGGATCAGGCTGTCGAACGAAGGCGAAGCCGGCCCGCGCGGTGCGCCGTCGGGGGACCTTTATATCTTCCTGCATGTGACGCGGCATTCGATCTTCGAACGCGAAGGAACGACCTTGTTCGCGCGTGCGCCGATCAGCTTCACGACCGCGGCGCTCGGTGGCACGCTGTCGATTCCCGGGCTCGACGGGCGCACGCACGACATCAAGATTCCCGTTGGCATTCAGTCGGGCAAGCAACTCCGCCAGCGTGGCGCGGGAATGCCCGTGCTTCAGGGCCGTGGTCACGGCGACCTCGTCATCCAGGTCGAGGTCGAGACGCCCACGAAGCTGTCGCTCCGCCAGAAGGAACTGCTGGAAATGTTCCGCGAGACCGAGACGGGCGACGAATGCCCCGAGAGCCAGGGATTTTTCGCGAAGCTCAAGGGCGTGTTTGCGGGCGAGTGAGCGGTTCGATTGCGGCTTGGAGGCTTGTTTCGGTGCCGTTCGATTGCTGCGCTTTCGGGACAATGCTGGCCCCCATCTCGATCCACTCGTCGCGCGTTCCACAGATATCGCGAGGAATAATCGATCCGGTGATAAGGCTTTTGACGCAGTAAGCGCCGCTCGTTGGATCGAGTTTGGCGATCGTCCCGCGGGTATCGGCGGAGGCAGCGGTTCCGGCGGCGATACTGGCCACGAAAACGACGGTGGTAGCGGTATGGCGGATGGTGTTGATTACAGACATGGCGTTGCTCCTCTTTGCTCGGCGCCTTGCTGACGCCGTGCACAATGCAACGCATGTTCCGTGCCAGTGACGTAAGTCACTAATACAGCTGGAAATTGTCGATAGTTGGGTCGGCATGACTGCGCTAGGGCGCCGATTATCGGTGTCCTGCACCATATGCTGGCGGTGGCAGCCATAGGCTGCGCTCCATCCCGTCGAAATCGACTGACAATGCAGATAAAATATCCAACGGCCTTGCCACGCCCCGTATGCCCTAAGGCAGAGGGGCGGGCGGGCTGTGGGTCAGAGGGTCGAAATAATCACCCCGACCACCAGCGCCTGAGCCGCGATCGCCAGCGCGGAGCTGGTCACGGTTTCGAACATACGCATGGGGAGGTCTCCGATGCCGGAGAAATATCCGGCAAGAACGATTTGGCGATTGTTACAGTTTTACGCAACATTGTTTCGCGCAGTTACGCTTGCGTCAAACGCAATCGGGCGACGGATACGCGCTGTCCTACATCGATCGCAGGTCGTATCGTCGCCGTCATGTCCGCCGCCCTCTCCACCGATCGTTCGTTCCGGCTCCCCAGGGCTGGTCGGCGATGATCCGCGGAAGTTGGTGTTTCCGTGTCACAGTCGTCAATGTCGTGGCTTCTCGGTCACATCACGCCGCGCCAAACACCCGCGCGAAGATCGTATCGACGTGCTTGAGGTGGTAGCCGAGGTCGAATTTGTCCTCGATTTCCTCCTTCGACAGCGCGGCGGTAACGTCGGGGTCGGCCTGGAGCAGCGCCATCAACGATAGCGCGCCGTCAGATTCCCAGACCTTCATCGCGTTGCGCTGGACGAGGCGATAGGCGTCCTCACGGCTGACACCTGCCTGGGTGAGGGCGAGCAGCACGCGCTGGGAATGGACGAGGCCACCCATCTTGTTGAGGTTCTTTTCCATCCGGGCGGGATAGACGAGCAGCTTGTCGACGACGCCGGTCAGCCGCACCAGCGCGAAGTCGAGCGTGATCGTCGCATCGGGGCCGATATAGCGTTCGACCGACG
>JAPKCG010000382.1 GCA_028823055.1 Sphingomonas bacterium | reverse complement strand
CGAGGTCGGTGAACTTGCCCTTGCCGCGGCCACCGGCGTGGATCTGCGCCTTGACGACATAGAGCGGTCCGGGCAGCTTCTTCGACGCTTCGACCGCTTCGTCGACGGTCATCGCGGCATAACCGGCGGGCACGGGGACGCCGAATTTGGCGAGCAGTTCTTTCGCCTGATATTCATGGATGTTCATGGGGTGGTCGTCCTCGGTTTTTCGAAAAACGGGAATGGCAGGCCTAAAGCATAAGGCGCGGCCCGAATCCACCCCTGCTATCCGCCGCCCTCCTCGCGCGCCATGCGCCCGCTCGCGTTGCGGGCCCGACATGCCTATATGCGACGCATCATGTCCCCGACCCTTGGTATCCCGCTTTTCCTCCTCACCGTCATCGGGATGGAGGGGTTCGCCTACATCGCGCATCGCTGGGTGATGCACGGTCCCGGCTGGTTCTTGCATGAAAGCCATCACCGGCATCGGGAGGGGAATTGGGAACTTAACGATCTGTATGCGGTGATCTTCGCTGTCCCCTCGATCGTCCTGCTGCTCGGCGGGATGCGACTCGGCTGGTGGCCCGGGTGCAGCTGGATCGGCGCGGGCATCGCTGCCTATGGCGCGATCTATTTCGGCTTCCACGATATCATCGTCCATAAACGAATCGCGACGCGTTATTTACCCAGATCGGCCTATATGAAGCGGATCATCCAGGCGCATCGGCTTCACCATGTCGTCGAAACGAAGCGGGGGACGGTCAGTTTCGGTTTCCTCGTCGCGCCCGATCCCCTTGACCTCAAGGCGGAACTGAAACGCCGTCGGCGCGAAGGCGTCCGTGCTCCGCGCCCCGAGCGGACGGGCGAGCGGGCGAGCGGGCGGGCATTAGCCGAAAAGTAACCATTGGCGTGGCAAGAGGTGGGTCATGGAGAACCCGACCTTCAAGCCGCCTTTCGAGGCAATTGTGGATGACGACGACGCCCGGCGTGCGCTGCGCAAGTCGGTCAAGATGCGGGCGCATCTGCGCGACCGTGGTCAGACGCGGTTCGAAATCGACGTCACCGACCTGTCGCTGTCGGGCTTTCGCGCCGAAACCAGCTTTACGCTGTGGCCGGGCACGGTCGTGTGGCTGACGCTGCCCGGCCTTGCGGGGCTGGAAGCGGTCGTGGCGTGGCGGGACAAGTTCAAATATGGCTGCGCCTTCGCCAAACCGCTCCATCCCGCGGTGCTCGACCACATCATCGCACTCAGCAACCGCTGACCGCCGACCGCTTTCGCGGCGTCAGCAGTCGAACGGGCGGCGTCAGTCGAACAGGCTGGATACCGAGGTTTCGTCGGCGATCCGCTTGATCGCCTCCCCCAAGAGCGGCGCGATCTGCAGATGGCGGATCTTCGCCGATGCGCCGATCGATTCGTGATTGCCGATCGAATCGGTGATGACGAGTTCGCGCAGTTCGGACCCGTCGACCCGCGCCACCGCGCCGCCCGACAGGACACCATGCGTGACATAGGCGACGACATCCTCCGCCCCCGCCGCCTTCAGCGCCGCCGCGGCGTTGCACAAGGTGCCCGCCGAATCGACGATATCGTCGATCAGGATGCAGAACCGGCCCTCGACCTCACCGATGATATTCATGACTTCCGATTCGCCCGCGCGTTCGCGGCGCTTGTCGACGATCGCGAGCGGCGCGTTGTCGAGCCGCTTCGCCAGGACGCGCGCACGCACGACGCCGCCGACATCGGGTGAGACGACCATCAGATTCTTGCCCTTGAACCGCGCGTTGATATCCGCCGACATGACGGGCGCGGCGTAGAGATTGTCGGTCGGGATATCGAAAAAACCCTGAATCTGACCCGCATGAAGGTCGACCGACAACACGCGGTCGGCACCCGCCACCGTAATCAGATTGGCGACGAGCTTTGCCGAAATCGGCGTGCGCGGGCCGGGTTTGCGATCCTGGCGCGCATAACCGAAATAGGGCACCACCGCGGTGATCCGCTTTGCCGATGCGCGTTTGAGCGCATCGATCATGATCAGCAATTCCATCAGATTGTCGTTCGCGGGAAAGCCCGTCGATTGAAGGACGAACACGTCCTCGCCCCGGACATTTTCCTCGATCTCGACGAAAATCTCTTCATCCGCGAAACGCCGGACGAGCGCCTCGGTCAGCGAAATCTCAAGGTAGCTCGCAATCTCTCTTGCCAGCGGCAAGTTCGAATTGCCGGTCATCAGTTTCATGTACGCCGTCTCCCCGGTTGCCCCGCCTTAGTCGGCGCGATGCGGGAGCGGAAGAGGTTTGCCGGTCCCTTATGCCCCCGGTAAGACGCCCCGATGACCGTCACCACCCGTTTTGCGCCCTCACCCACCGGGCATCTCCATGTCGGCAACATCCGCGCCGCGCTCCACAACTGGCTCTTTGCGCGCCAGCAGCAGGGGCGCTTCGTGTTGCGAATCGACGATACCGATGGCGAGCGGAGCGAGGAACGATTCGTCGACGCGATCTGCGCCGATCTGGCCTGGCTGGGGCTCGACCCCGACCAGATGGTGCGACAGTCGCAGCGGTTCGCGCTGTATCAGGAACGGTTCGACATGCTCGTCGCGGCGGGGCGCATCTATCCGGCCTATGAAACGACGCAGGAACTCGACCTCAAGCGCAAGATCCAGCTCGGCCGCGGGCTGCCCCCCGTCTACGATCGCGCGGCACTGACGCTGACCGACGCCGACCGGCACCGACTGGAGGCGGACGGCGTGCGCCCGCATTGGCGTTTCAGGCTGGACCACGACGCCGCAATCGAATGGGACGATTTGATCCGGGGACCCCAGCATTTCGCGCCCGCGACGATGAGCGATCCCGTCATCCGCCGCGCGGATGGATCATGGCTCTACATGCTGCCGAGCGCGATCGACGACATCGACCTTCGTATCACGCATGTCGTGCGCGGCGAGGATCATGTCTCGAACACCGCGCTCCAGCTGCAGATGTTCGATGCTATGGGGGCCAGCCCGCCACGGTTCGCGCATGAAGCATTGCTGACGGGGAGCGAGGGCAAATTGTCGAAAAGGCTCGGGTCGCTCGGCGTCGTGCATTTCCGCGCGGCGGGGATCGAGCCCCAGGCAATCGTCGCGCTGCTCGCGCGGCTCGGCACCAGCGACCCGGTCGTCACCGACGACACGATGATGGCCGACGATACCATGATGGCCGAAGAGCCGATGACCGATGACGTCGAAACCGATCCCATGACGATGGAACCCGTCGAAACCCAGTGACCCAGGGATGTGAGCCGGGCGCGCCCGCGCGTTCCCGGTTGACAAACCCCGG
>JAPKCG010000381.1 GCA_028823055.1 Sphingomonas bacterium | reverse complement strand
GCTTAAACCACTCCCGCCAACCCTTCTGACCGAACCCGATGAATAAGCCGGGTTAATGATTCCACGAGGATCCGCTTTGATGGCCAAGCCCGCCCATTCACATACCGCAATTCGAGAAAGCCAGACATGATCCAGCGCGCTAAGCTCCGTTTTCCTCATGTGACGCTACGGCCCGACCCGTCGCGTACCCTGGTCAGGCCGTTTGAGCCCGGCTATCCGCGAGGTTTCGACGCTGGCACGACCCGCACTCAGGAAACGGTCAATCTGATCCTGTCGCTCGGCGAGGCGGAGCTGACCCGTCAGCTGGAGGGCGTCACCGCGTCCCTGGATGAGAACCACCGCGACGTCGACACGATGCTGCGGCGGCGTTTTGACGAGGTCGCCGATCACTTCGACGGCGCCGATCGCTGCGACGATGCGCGACGCCGACTGATCGGAGCCTATTTCAGTCAGGAATACGCCTATGAGAGCGCGGCGTTGTTCAATCCCAGCGCCGTGCTGCATCCCGACCAAAGCGACGTTGGCGATGGCGAGGTTCGGTTTATCCTCTCGCTGCGCGGGATCGGCGAGGGCCATCTGTCTTCAGTTACCTTCCGTACGGGGCGGTGGAAGCCGGGCGGCACGCTGGTTGTGGACGATCCCAGCTCGGTGTCGATGCAGCCCATTATCGAGCGTGCCGATACAGACGACCTCGCCCGGCTTCGGTATGACGGCAGCGAGACCTTGTCGGAAACTGTGCTGTTTCCCGTGCTGCCTAGCCAACGCCAGGGGATCGAGGATCTCAGGCTGGTCCGCTTTGACGAAGGCGACGGCACATTCGCCTACCATGGTACATACACTGCGTTCAGCGGCGCGGAGGCGCGATCGGAGCTGCTGACCACGACCGACTTCAGAACGTTCGAGATGCGCGCGCTTACCGGCGATGCCTCATTGGGCAAGGGGATGGCGCTTTTTCCCCGTCGGATCGATGGCCTGTTCGCGATGCTCGGTCGCCAGGACAACAAGAACATCTGGCTACTGAGATCGGACGACATCCTCCACTGGGGCGGTGGCGCCAAGCTGATCGAGCCGCGGTATCCGTGGGAGTTTGTCCAGATGGGCAATTGCGGCTCACCGATCGAGGTGGACGAGGGCTGGCTCGTCTTGACGCACGGGGTTGGCACGGTGCGCAACTACTGCATCGGCGCCTGCCTGCTCGACAAAAACGACCCCTCGAAGCTTTTGGCGCGGACGCCTCGCCCGGTTCTGGCTCCCAGCCCTAAACAGCGCGACGGCTATGTTCCTAATGTCGTCTACAGCTGCGGCGCGCTCGTCGTCGGCCGCGATCTACTGCTCCCCTACGCAGTGGCGGACAGCTTCACCGCGTTCGCGACCACGACGGTCGACGATCTGCTCGCAGTGATGGAGTGATTGGGCGGCGTGCCTTGAGGGATTTCACCGCCGATTGCGTATTTAATAATATGAGCGGTTCTGGTGCGCCTGGTCAGTCGGTGGTTCCGGCCAGCGCCTGGATCCGCAGCAGCGTTTGAGGCGGTGCATGCGCCTTGCAGCCTTGGCGACTATCGTGATCCAGGCCCAAGCGATGGAGGCTTTCGCATGTCACCGCAGATTCTGAAGCTTTCGGCACTTTCCGGACTCGCAGCGGCGCTCGGCGGGTGCGCGACCTATGGGCCGCCCAGCCGTAACATCGCCTATTTCGCAGTGCCGTGTAATACGCCGGGAGCTTTCGTAGCGCAGCCCTTGTCAGCGCCGGACGCGCCTCCAGCCACGCCCGGTCCCGGGGGACCCGGCGGCCCAGCCGCGCAAAATGTGCAAGCTTGCATGATCGCGGTGCCCGCCCAAAATTTGGCATATAATGCGCGCTATCGGGGGGGCGGGGGCTATTACGATCCCTATTATGGCTATCCCGGCTATGGGTCGCCCTTCTATGGTTCGATTGGGATCGGCTTCGGACTTCACGGCGGTGGTTATGGACACGGTGGCAGCTTTGGCCATCGCGGCGGCTTCGGTCATGGTGGGGGCGGCGGTCATGGCGGCCACTGACGCGCCGATCTGTTCGAGCTTGTTCGTACGGGAAGCGTAGCCGCAGCGACACCATCCGACTTTGCTTGGATGACGACTGCCGGGCGTATTCGGGACAGGAATCATCCTACGCGACACCCGGCGTGTGAGGGACGAACGCCGTGCGCACGTAAATGTGAATAGAGCGCGCGCTAGAGCCGGCTTGGGAGAATGGCTTTATGCGTACAGCAGCTGACACGTCGACGTCGCAGGAAAACGTGGATTGCATCATCATCGGCGGTGGCCCCGCCGGACTGACGGCCGCGACCTATCTCGGGCGCTTTCTACGCAACTGTGTCGTCATCGACGCGGGAGCGGGGCGTGCGAGTTCGATTCCGCGGTCACACAATTTGCCGGGCTTTCCAGACGGGATTGGTGGTGCTGATCTGCTATCGCGGATGAAACGGCAAGCACAGGCTTACGGCGCGACGATCGAGCAGGGCAAGGTGGTTCGCCTGGCGATCGTCGAGGACGGGTTCTCCGTCGCGACGGAAACGACAAGCTGGCAAGGCCGTACCGTGATCTTGGCGACCGGCGTCCGAAATCACCGGCCTTCAATGCCTCAGGCGTCGCACGATGCTGCATTGGCGCGCGGCCTGATCCGCTATTGCCCGGTGTGCGACGCTTACGAAGCGAAGGGCGCCAATATCGCTGTGCTGGGCTGTGACGATCATGGTGCTGCCGAGGCCGAGTTCCTCCGCCCCTATGGCGCGCGGGTGACGCTGCTGGCGCAGCGCTCGCCCGAACTCTCCTGGCCGGATGAGGCGCGGCTTATTAGGCTCGGTGTCGACGTCATCAAGGAAGCGGTGAACCAGATATCGATCGAAGGCGATCAGATCGCGGTTCGACTGGCAGATGGGCGTCGCCTCTCGTTTGATACCCTGTATCCGGCACTTGGCTCCTCGCCGCATACGCAACTCGTCGCCGGGATCGGCGTGAAGCTTGGCGAAGGCGGCTGCGTTGTCACCGACGCCCATCAACAGACCTCGGTTAGCGGTTTGTACGCGGCTGGCGATGTCGTCGAAAGTCTCGATCAGATCAGCGTTGCAATGGGTCAGGCCGCGCAGGCAGCGACTGCGATTCACAACTCGCTCCGCGCCAGCGAGGACAAGTAAGCCGGTTGGAGCATCGACCGAAAATATAACATAAGTGCTCGCATCCCGATCCGGTTAAGTCTCGGGATGCGAACCTAACCCGGCTTATTCATCGGGTTCGGTCAGAAGGGTTGGCGGGAGTGGTTTAAGC
>JAPKCG010000034.1 GCA_028823055.1 Sphingomonas bacterium | reverse complement strand
CGCGCTCGATGCCGATGCCCGCCGGCTCGGCGTCGCCACCCTGACCGACCTGTGCGCGCGCGGCCGCAAGCGCGGTCTCGCCCCCGTCATCGCCACCCAGCGCCTCGCGAAGCTCTCCACCTCGGTCGTGTCCGAGCTGCAGAACGTGCTGGTCGGGCTCAACGTCTTCGACCGCGACATCGCGCGCGCGGCCGACCTGCTCGGCTTTCCCGCGCGTGACGCCGACCTGCTGCGCAACCTCGCCCCCGGCGATTTCTTCGCGATGGGTCCGGCGCTGTCGGCAACCCCGGTGCTGGCGCATATCGATCCCACCATCACCGAACATCTCGGCAAGACCCCGGAACTGCGTGCCGCCGCGTCCGTCGATGCCGACGAGGCGGCGAAGCTGCTCGATCTCGCGGGCCTGGCCGAGGTCGCGGACCACGGCCCCGCCATCGCCCTCAAGGGCACGCGCGCGCTCGACGCGTTCCTGCTCGATCCCGCTGCGACCGACGCGGCCGCGATCATGGACGCGCTGAAGCGCATCTCCCCCAACGCCAGCACCGCGCGCGACCTCGCACGGCACCTGTCGCTCGACGCCGAGCGCACCGACCGCGCGCTCAACCTCCTGTCGGCGATCGCCGCGGTCGACACCATGCCCAAGGGCGACGACCGCATCGCCCGCCTGCATGCACGGCTGCGCGCGCGGCTGAGCGACGTCGCCGTGGTGTCGCTGTGACCGACCTCGCGCCCGATATCGTCGAGCTGGTCGCGTGTCCGAAGCTGCCCGAGCCGTGCGGGCGCCTGCGCGAGATGCCGTTCCGGCACGATGCCTGGACCCCCGACGAGATCGCCACGGTCGAACGCATGTTCTGCGACGACGCCGCGATCGACGACATCGTCGCCGCGCTCGGTCGCGGCCGCGCCGGCGTGCGCGACAAGATCGCCAAACTGGGCCTGCGCCGCAATTCGTCGCGTCCGTGGTCGACCGACGAAGACGCATGGCTCACCCGCGAATATGGCCTTCGCCCCACGGCCGATCTCGCTGGAGATCTCGGCCGCGCCTGCACCAGCGTCTATGCCCGCGCGGGCGTGCTCGGGCTGACCGAAGGAAATCCTCCAAAATGGAGCGACTGGGAGGATGCCCAGCTGCGCGCCGGCTACGCGCAGGCGATCCCGATCGCACAGATCGCCACGCTGATCGGACGCCCGCTGTCCGGCACCGCGACCCGTGCCAACGCGCTCGGTTTGCGCCATCCCAACAAGCCCGCTGACTGGACCGAGGCCGAGGCGACGCGGGCGCTGACGCTGGCCGGGGAGGGGCTTCGTTATATCGCGATCATCGACATTCTCGCCACAGAGGGCTTTCCGCGCAGGACCAAGGCTGGCTTCGGGCCGCACCTGCGCAAGCTCGGCTATGGCCGGGGATGGGGCCGCAACTGGACCCCTGACGAAGACACACTGCTCATCCGCGCCTATGCCGACGGGGCAAGCCTGACCCCGCTCACGACCAGGCTCGGCCGCACGAAATGCTCTATCCGCTGGCGCGCCGACTATCTCGGGTTGCGCGGCACACATGCCAACCGCGACGGGTTCCGGGGCGGGCCGGTGTGGAGCGACAATGATCTGGAAAGGCTGCGCGACCTTTACGGCACGATGCCGATGGACGCCCTGGCGACGAAGATGGGTCGCACCAAGGCTTCGCTGTTCACGCGCGCGAACATCCTCGGCCTTGTCCACGGCTATCACCGGAAATGGACCGAAGAGGAGATCCGGGCGCTGCGCATCGCGCACGACTTCGGCGTCGCGCTGCCTGATGTTGCGGCAGCGATCGGCCGCAAATATCCAGCGGTCCACAAATATGCCGAAAAGCACGAGCTTCGCTTCTCGCGTCGCCCGCGCCGCGCAGCCCCCTGGACGCTCGCCGAAATTATCGCGCTCGATCCTTCGGGAACGGGCGTCACCGACCATGTTGCCATCCCCGGCACAATCGATGAGGAAAAGCCATGACGCCGCTTCGCCTCGCCCGCGATATCGCAACCGGCGCGCCGATCGACCGCGACACCCGGCGTGCCCGCCTCCTCGCGGCGCGGCGCTATGCGATCAACTCGGTCCCGCGTCGCGGTATCCTCAGCGGTCACTGGGACGCGGGCACCGTGGTCGGCGCGTTCCGCGACGGCAAGGCAGGCTGACCAGGGCTCGGCCCGATGCGCCGATGAAGGAGAGAGGGAGCGGGGAGGGAAGGCGTGACGGACGCCTGAGCCCTTTTCCAGGAGCGCACTCCCATGATTCCCGCCACCATCGCGACCGCGGTCGCCCCCGAGACGATCGCCAAGGTCACGCGCCTGTTCAACAATACCGCGTTCGACGTCATCTGCGAACTCCTCCAGAACGCGCGCCGCGCCGGTGCGACCGGCGTCGCGCTCGCGCTGAACGGCGCCGGCGCCGAGCACTTCCTGAACATCACCGATGACGGCCACGGCATCGCCGATCCGGTGAGCATCGTCACGCTCGGCCGCTCGGGCTGGTCCGACGAGACGCGCCGCGCCGAAGATCCCGCCGGCATGGGCGTGTTCAGCCTCGCAGGCCGCGACGTCATCATCCGCTCCTTCTCGAAACCCGACCGCCAGGGCTGGATGGCGCATATCCCGGCCTCGGCGTGGGAGACGAGCCGCCCGATCGCGATCGAACCCGATCCGATCATGCGCGGCACCGCGATCACCGTGCGCGTGCCCGACGAGTGGCTGAAGACGCTCGAGCGCGACGTGGCCCGCGCCGCCAAACATTATCCGGTTCCCGTGACCTGGAACGGCGCGGTCCTTCCGCAGGAGGACTGGCTGAAGGACGCGGTCCATGTCGAGGAATGGTACGGCGTGCGCATCGGCGTGTTCCAGAAACACCCCTCGCATTATTCCTCGCGCGACGGACGCCTCAACTTCCACGGGCTGACCATCCCGTGCGACCTGCCGTATGTTCAGGAAGTCGACCGGGGCGGCCACTGGATCGCGCGGGTCGACATCTTCGACGCGCCGCAAATCCAGCTCGTCCTCCCGGCGCGCAAGGAAGTGGTCGAGAACACCGGCATCGCCGCCCTGCGCGATGCGGTCCGGCTCGCGATCTACCGCGCGATCGAGGCCGCGGGGACGCACCGGCTGTCGGCGCATGACTGGCGCGAGGCGCGCTCGCTCGGTATCGCACTACCCGAAGCCGAGCCCTATCTGTTCGCATGGACCGCCTATGCGGCCGACAGCTCGCGCAACTACGAGAGCGGCGCACGCGTGACCGACACCGGCATGGTGCTGATGCCCGACTTCGATGCGCTGATCGGCCAACCCGCGCAGGCGGCGATCGCGAAGCATAATCCGTTCGGTGGTCCGCTGGTCGAGGCCCAGGACGCGTTCAAGGGCTATGGCTGGTACGATATCCTCGCCCGTGTCGAGGATATGCGGTTCCGCGTCACCCAGGGCGACCGCACCTTCATCGTCTCCGACAGCCGCGAAGCCCCCGCCGAGGCGGAAAACGGTTGGGTCGAGGCTATCACGCTCGAGGCGACGATGAGCCACGCCGGCGCATTCATCGAGGTATCGACCGACGCGGATGTCGCCTTCGCACCCGACCAATGGTCGTGCAACTCGGTCGACGAGACGTCCGTCTTCGTCCGCCGGGGCAGCGAAATCACCGCGCTCGGCGTCGCCGACATCCTCGAAAGCGCGATCTTCTATGCCAGCGACGACAGCGATGCCGACAGCTACGATACGCAGCTCGAGCGCTTCCAGGCCGATGCCGCCGAACGAATCATCGGCCTGCTCGAAGGCGACGATGCCGCGCTTGAGAACCGCATTCGCGACAAGCTGGCGGGGCATTATTTCCTCGTCCCCGAGGACCGGACGGTCACCGTCGTCATCAATCGCGACCGGCTCGACGTGACGATCACGCCCCGCGCGGTTCCCGCCGCGCCCAAGGCCGCGGCGGAGGACGCGTGACATGGCGCGCTACAACCACGCCTACACGCTCGCCTTCAGCCTCGTCTCGAACGACGACAAGGGCCACGACGTCGATGCGCGCCAGCTGAAGGCGGCGCTGCTCGCACGGATCGAGAATCTCGACGAGGAGGGTAGCTGGATCGAGTCTGCCGGTGCGCCCTATGACACCTATCTAGAACCGGAGGAGGCGCCATGACCGGCGCGCCAGTTCCGGTCGTGCCGCTGGCGCCGCCGCCACCAGTGGTGCTGGCCTACGGCATCGGCGTCGACAGCACCGCGCTGCTGATCGAGAAGCACGCGCGCGGCGAAGCGCCTGACCTCGTGCTGACCGCCGATACCTCGGTCGAGAAACCGGCGACCTACGAATATCTCGACGTGATCCGGCCCTGGATGCGCGACCGCGGTATCCGTTTCGAGCTGGTCAGCTATGTCCCGAAGCGATTCAAGCACTGGCCGCCCTATTACGGCATCCTCGAGATGTGCCTGACCAATGCCACGCTGCCGAGCAAGTCGCTCGGCGGATCGAGTTGCAGCCTCAAATACAAGAAGGCGCCGCAGGACAAATTCCTGTCGACCTGGCAACCAGCGGTCGACGCTTGGGCGCGCGGGCAGCGCGTCGTTCGCCTGATCGGCTATGACGCCGGACCGCGCGACACCGCGCGCGCCAACCATGCGCTGTCGATCGACGATCCGCTGTACGACTGCGAGTACCCCTTGCGCGAATGGCGATGGGACCGGCCCGACTGCGTCGCCCGCATCCAGGCCGAGGGTCTGCCGGTGCCACCCAAATCGGCGTGCTTCTTTTTATGTTTGCAGATGGTGTCTCGTCTCACCGCAACCCTTTATTTATGGGCTACAAAATTATCCGCCGTTTGAGACGATCCGAGGCCATTGAAGCGCTCGGGACAGTTGCAAAGCGCTACTGCACTTTGCAACTGTCCCGAGCGCAACCGCCGAAGGCGGTGCGACTCGTCGCGGCGGCATCCGGAATGACTTTGCTGAGCGGAAGAAACTGACTTGCCATTGCCCGTCGGGACTTGCTGATGCGGCCTTGATCGTTGCGCCGACAGATTGGGAAATGTCTGTTACGCGCCCATTCCGGTCGCTCAGCCGATGCACCGCAATCCCCGGAAGCTGCCGACCCCGACCGATCAGTGAGCAGCAGTCTGCGAGAACACGTTCATCACGATGACACCAGTCACGATCAAACCCATTCCCGCCATTGCCGGTAAGTCCAGCTTTTGCCCCTGAATGATCCAGGCAACGGCTGCGATCAATACGATGCCGCAGCCCGACCAAATTGCGTAAGCTATCCCGGTGGGAATGGTCTTCAATGTCAGCGACAGGCAGTAGAAAGCCACGATGTACGAGAGGGCAGTGAGAAGGCTGGGCGCTAGTTTGGTGAAACCTTCGCTCTGCTTCATGAAAGTTGTGCCGATCACTTCAGACACAATCGCCACCGCGAGTAGGACGTAATTCATGTGCGCTCCGTTTTTCCTGCCGATTCCGATGAAGCCGCCCCTCGTTTCCGAGATGATTGCGCCCCTTCGTTCCGAGATGATGTCGCCCCCCCGGAGACAGGGCCGTGCTGGCTACGTCTGTTGTTATTTCGTTCGTGCCGGTCGTCAAGCCTCTGAAGGGGATTTGACCCGGCGCATGCTGTCACCGTCGAGGTCCAGGCGGTGGGCGTTGTGGACGAGCCGGTCGAGGATGGCGTCGGCATAGGTCGGATCGCCGATCACCTCGTGCCACGCCGCGATCGGCAGCTGGCTGGTGACGATCGTCGAGCGACGGCCATAACGCTCTTCTAGGATTTCGAGGAGGTCGTAGCGGGCATGAGCATCGAGTGGCTCAAGCCCCCAGTCATCAAGAATCAGGAGCTGAACGCTGCCGAGCTTGGCCAGGATGCGGGCGTAGCGTCCGTCGCCGCGTGCCAACGCCAGGCTGGCGAACAGCTTGGGCACCCGCTGATACAGCACCGAACGGTCGTCGCGGCAGGCCTTATGGCCTAGCGCGCAGGCCAGCCATGATTTCCCGACGCCAGTCGGGCCGCAGATGACGAGATTGTCGCGAGCGGCGATCCAGTCACCAGCGACGAGCTTGAGGAACAGCCCCCGGTCGAGACCTCGATGGCTGCGATAATCGACATCCTCGGGGGTTGCCTGATGGCGCAGCTTGGCGAACCGCAGCCGGGCGGCCAGCTTGCGGTCGTGGCGGAAGCTCCATTCGCGGTCGAGCAGCAGCGCCAGCCATTCGGGATGGGTGAGCCGCTCGGCTTCGGCATTGGCGGCCAGTTCGTCGAACGCCCTGGCCATGCCAGCCAGCCCCATTGCGTTCAGCCGGTCGAGAGTGGGATGTTGAAGCATCATGATCTCCTTCAGTGATAGTAGCGGGAACCCCGGATATTCGGGTGGGTGATCGTCCGATCGTCGCGCGCCTGCCGGGGCGCGGGCGCCTGATCGAGCCGGTTGTCGAGGATCGATCGGACCGATCCATAGGTGCGTGCGCCGATATCGAGCGCCCGGCTGCACGCCGCTTCGACCCGTTCGCGGCCGAAGCCCTTCACCAGGCGCACGATGCCCAGGCAGGCCCGGAAGCCCTGCTCGGGATGCGGGCGATCGGTCAGGATTTTCTCGCACAGCAGGGCGGCACAGGGGCCGATCGCGGCCGCCTCGGTGGCGATGCGTTCGATCGTCCAGTCGGCGAAGCGCCGGTGGGATGACGGCATATGCTCGGATATCGTCGTGTGCCGGCCATTGCCGGAGCCGCGCATATGGGCGGCGATCCGTTCACCCTTGTGGAACAGTTCGATCGTACGCGCGGTGATCCGCGCCTCGACCGGCTCGCGCGCGAAGCGATACGGGACCGAGTAATAATGGCGCTCGATCTCGACATGATAATCGAGACCAGCGCGCCGCCGCCGCCATTCGGCGAAGACATAGGGTTCCAGCGGCAGAGCTTTCAGCGCAGGCCTGTCGATGGCCTCGAACAGCTGGCGCCGGGTCTGGCCCACGCGGCGCATGATACGGCGGTCATTGAGGTCGGCGAGCAGGTCGCCGATCGCGGCGTTGAGTTCGGCCAGGCTATAGAAGATCCGATGCCGAAGGCGCCCGAACAGCCAGCGCTCGACGATCAGCACGCAGGCCTCCACCTTGGCCTTGTCGCGTGGGCGGCGCGGACGGGTCGGCAGCACCGCGCTGTCGTAATGTGCCGCCATCTCGGCATAGCTGCGGTTGACCTGTGGATCGTAAAGGCAGGCCTTGATCACCGCGACCTTGGCATTGTCCGGCACGAACAGGGCAGGCGCGCCGCCGAAGGCTTCCAGCGCCCGCACGTGCGCCGCGATCCAGTCGGGCAGCGTCTCGGTCCAGCTCGCCTCGGCATAGGACAGGCTCGATGCACCCAACACCGCCACGAAGATGTGCGCGTCGCGGATTTCGCCGGTCAGCCGGTCGACCACGACAGCCACCTTGTCGCCCGCATAGTCGACGAACAGCTTCTCGCCGGCGGCGTGGGTCTGCCGCATCGTGACCGGCAGCTTCGCCGCCCAGCCACGATAGAGATCGCAGAACCGGCTGTAGCGATAACCTTCCGGATGCTGAGCGATATATTCGTCCCACACGATCTGCAGCGTCACATGCTTGCGCTTCAACTCGCGATGGATCGCTGCCCAGTCCGGTTCAGGGCAGCGGCGATGGCCGGTCTTGGTGCCAGCCGCGCGGTAAAGCGCCGCCTCCAGAACGGCATCGCTGACATCCGCGCCCAGCGGCCAAGCCAGACCCGCGACCGCTGCCCGCCTCAGCGTCTCGCGCACCGTCGAGGGCGCGGCGCCCACCCGATACGAAATCGCCTTGTGACCCAGCCCCTGCTCAAACCGGTACCGTAAAATCTCGCGAACCCGTCGCATACTCAATCGCTCCGCCGACATCGGCTCCCTCCCTCGGACAACCCAAAGGAAGCAAACCTAATCCCAGCAGCGGACCTTCATCGTCATCCCCGCAAAGGGGGCGACATCATCTCGGAATCAGGGGGCGAGTAATTCTCGGAACAGGGGGGCGGCATCATTTCGGAATGAGGGGGCGGCTTCCCTCGGAATCAGCATTTTTCCATCGGAAAGCACGGCCCTGTCATAACAAGGCGTCTTCCCGACATGGTCAGGTTGACGCCGCGGCAGGGAAGAACCCACGATATGCGGGCGCAGGAGACACCACCCTGCTACTCTATTCTCGGCGCCCCCTGATAACTGTTCCTGCTTGACCTGTCACGCTGCCTTCTGAAGGTCATCATCGGCTGCGCGGCTTACACAAGGCTGCCGGTGTTACCGTCAGGAGAATGTCCGGGCCTACGCGCGCTCCCGACGCAATGCGCACCGTCCCGGACGTTTCAACGGCCAATAGCAGATCCTGAAAACCGTTCTTGACCCTGTAGTCGCTACAGGTCTTATGGAGCCTTCCGTACCCGGCGTCAGATGTCGGGCAGGAACGGGGGCAATGTGAGTTTGATGGTTCGTGCCGGCAGGGTCTGTGTCGGGAGCAGCGCGCTGGTTATTGCAACCATGATGGCCGGTACAGCCTATGCGCAAGCACAGGTCCAGGCCGACCACACAGAGGAGGCTGAGACCGAGATTGTGGTCCAGGCGACACGGACGGGGCGCAGGGTTCAGGACGAACCGATCCGTGTCGATGTCATCAATCGCGAGGAGATTGAAGAAAAGCTCCTCATGCGCCCCGGCAACATCGCCATGCTCGTCAGCGAGACGCCGGGCGTGCGGGTTCAGACCACATCGCCCGCGCTAGGCGCGGCCAATGTCCGCATCCAAGGCCTCAAGGGCCGCTACACGCAGATCCTGGCCGACGGATTGCCCCTCTATGGTGGGCAGACACCCTCCATTGGTCTGCTGCAAATCCCGCCCACCGATCTTGGCCAGGTGGAGATCATCAAGGGCGCGGCATCGGCGCTCTACGGTCCCTCAGCACTGGGCGGCGTCATCAATTTGGTGTCGCGTCGTCCGGCCAGCGAGTCGCAAGGCGAACTCCTGCTCAATGCTACCAGTCGTGACGGACAGGATGTGACGGGGTATGTCGCCGCGCCGCTCAGCAGCGTGTTCAGTGCCTCGGTCACCGCTGGCTATGACCGTCAAAGCCGACAGGATCTGAACGATGACGGCTGGGCCGACATGCCCGGCTATGAGCGCTTCACAGTCCGGCCCCGTCTGTTTGTCAACACTGCCGATGGGACCAAAGCCTTGGTCACTTTCGGCGCGATGGCGGAGCAGCGCGACGGCGGAACGATGCCGGAAGCCAATGCGCCGGACGGATCGCCGTTCGCGCAGACGCTGCACAGCCGGCGCTACGACCTCGGCCTCACGGCCGAAACACCGCTGGAAGGCATCGGCACGCTGCGTTTGCGCGCGTCCGGCGTTACCCAATCGCATCGCCATGTCTTCGGCAAGACAGTGGAGAATGACCGCCACCGCACGGCATTCGCTGAGGCCTCGCTCGGCGGCAAGGCAGGCGAGACGACATGGCTGGCAGGCGCTGCGATCCAGTTGGACGACTATCGGTCCAAAGCGTTCTCAGCCTTCGATTACAGTTATACCGTGCCCGCGCTTTTCGTGCAGGGTGAGCAGGAACTGGCCGACCGGCTGACCCTGGCGGGGAGCCTGCGCTGGGATGCGCATAGCGACTATGGCTCACATGTCAGCCCGCGCCTTTCCGCGCTCTATCGCCCTGGGCCCTGGACGATCCGTGCGTCGCTGGGACGCGGCTTCTACGCGCCGACACCGTTTGTCGAGGAGACAGAGGCCAATGGCCTTGCGCGCCTTCTGCCTTATGGAAAGCTCAAAGCGGAGTTTGCCAACAGCGGGTCGATCGACTTCGGCTACGCCAGCGGACCGTTCGAAGCGAACTTCAACCTGTTTGCCTCGAGCATTGACCATGCCCAACAGTTGCAGACGGTGGACGCGGATCATGTCACGCTCATCAATGCCGATGGCGTCACGCGGACGCGCGGCGCCGAAGTGCTGCTACGTTATCGCTGGCAGGCTCTGTCTCTGACCGGCAGCTACGTGCATGTCGCCGCGAATGAACCCGATCTCGATGGCTCTGGTCGGCGGATCGTACCACTGACGCCCCGAGACAGCGCGGGCCTTGTCGGAATGTGGGAGAAGGAAGGGCGTGGCCGTTTCGGGATCGAGGCATACTATACCGGACGACAATCCCTACCGGACGCAAAGCAGGTCCTATGTCCAGCTCGGCGCTATGGGCGAAGTGATATTGGGCAAGGTCAGCCTGTTCCTCAATGCCGAAAACCTGCTCAATGTGCGGCAGACGAAATATGACCGGCTGCTCCTGCCGCGTCGCGCACCGGCGGGGGCATGGACGGTCGATGCCTGGGCACCGACCGACGGGTTTGTCCTCAACGGAGGGGTGCGGATTCGCTTCGGCGGAGAATAGGCCTGCTCCTCAGTTCACCGCGCGCCTGGTGGATGATCTGCCATCCGCCGGACAGCGCGAGCGCGGCCATGATTGCTGCGACAGCGATGTCCGGCCAGCCCGTGCCGGTGCCGAACACGCCCAGCGCTGCGGCGACCACGGCGATATTGCCGATCGCATCGTTGCGCGAGCAGATCCAGACCGAGCGCCGGTTGGCGTCACCCGCGCGGTGACGCCAGAGCATCGCGGCGCAGGCAAGGTTCGCGACCATTGCGATCACGCCCACGATCCCCATGGTCTCAGCAGCTGGAACTATGCCCTGCGTCGCCATCCAGATCGTGTTGCCCAGCACCCAAATCCCGAACAACAGAATCGATACGCCCTTGGCCATAGCCGCCCGCGCTCGCCACGCCAGCGCCATGCCCGCGACGCCGAGGCTGATCGCGTAGTTGGCAGCGTCGCCCAGGAAGTCGAGCGCATCGGCCTTGAGCGATGCAGACCCGGCAGTGACACCGGCGACAATCTCCACGCCAAACATGACCGCGTTGATCACAAGCGCGATCCATAACACGCGCCGCCATGCCGCATCGTTCAGCTTTTCGGTATTGTCCTGTGATCCGCCGCAGCATCCGCCGGCCATATGCATCTCCTGTTTCGGTGATGACAGGCTATATAGGGCCTGTAGCAACTACAGGGTCAAGGGTATGGCATTCACGATCGGCGATATGGGCAAGGCTACGGCCACGAAGATCGAGACGATCCGCTATTATGAGAAAATCGGCCTGCTGCCTAAGCCGGCGCGGACAACGAGCAACTACCGGGACTATGGGCAGGCGGAACTTGGCCGACTGTCCTTCATCCGCCGGGCCCGCGACCTCGGGTTTTCGCTCGATCAGGTCCGTGCGCTGTTAAGCATCTCGGGCGACCGCAGCTGCGATTGCGCCGGTATCGACCGGATCGCCAAAGAGCACCTACTTGAAGTTGACCGCAAGCTCTCGGACCTTGCGGCGCTTCGCAAAGAGCTGAAGGCGGTAATTGATTCCTGCGATGGCGGCATCGTTGCGGATTGCCGTATTATCGAAGCATTGGGGCCTGCATCGCCAGCCTAAGAATGGCAGTTGTTTGCCTTCCGCGGTCCATACCTGCCGTTCTCCTTACGGCCAATCGCGGTCATTTACATGCGAGATACCCATTCAAGCTGCTGGTCGCAGGCGGGCCGTTGATTGAGGGAATTCTTCGTCGAGTGATGGGCCCAACCAAAATCCATCAAGCGTTGTGCAGGGGAGGATCAGTGCTGCGCAAGCGGGGAGGGTTTTACACTGAACCTGCCTTCAATGCGTAGCCCGCCCGTGGCGGTCTCGCGTCGCCATGTAGCGTAGAGCGAATTGAGCGTGCAACGTGGCGTCGATTGTAATGTCCTCAGGACTTGCTCGCATCATGAGTCGGCCGGCCGTGGTTTTGGCAGCATTGAGCGCAATTGCCGGAGTTCCGCGTCTTTGGCTTCCAACGCAGCCTCCAGCATGATGATACGATTGAGCAACTGGTTGATCACGTTTCGCAGCTCGGCCTTGCCGCTCGTGCTTTGTGGTTTAGCCTTCGGCGGCTTCGGAGCTTCATCGAACAAAGCGAGAAGTTTGGAGCATCGATAGGCCGTCGCTCGACTGACCCCCGCCTCGCGCGCAACATTGGTTATGCTCAGCTTGCCATTCGTCGCGGTGCCTTTGCCGTCGCGCAAGCGGTTATAGGCGTCAAGCAGCGCGACGGTGGTTTGCGATTTTCGGGGAGGGTTCGCTTTCCTCGTCATCGTTCGACCTGTTCCAGCAACTGCCTGTAAATATCGATCTGTGCCTCAATGGCGTGTTTCTGGATCGGGCTGATGTTCTTGCCATTTTTCATGGTCTCGGCATCTGCGATGCATGATTGCAGAGCCAGCACATGCCGCCTCGCCACCACGCTGTTCGGACAACGAGCAGGCTGGCACCTCGTAAATGCCGGCTGCACCTCAGCTCCTTTCACCTTCAAGCAGAGGGCGTGGTCGGCATAGAAGAAGCAGTCGTTGATATAACCCGGATGAAGCGTGACGGCAGTGTTTGAAAGCATTTTTGCGCGGCGCCGATCATCAACGACCGTGCCGGGCAGATCACCAATCTTGTTCCTGATGCTTGTAAATTCGGCGACGAGTTTCGAGCGCATGGGGCCGCCTGGATTGATCCCTGCCTTCCAGTCCTCGTACATCTCGACGATATCGCTGAGCTGAGCGAGGCGACGTTCCTCTTCGATCTCCGAACGGAAGCCGGATTGGGAAGTGCCCGCATAGCCTTCGAACATCATGGCGCTCGCGTGCCCATATTGTATCATGCCCGCGATCACGCCGAAGGGCTGGCTGGCGATGTACCATGCAAGGGTGCGGCGGAGCTGACGCGTGCGCCACCGCCAGGGTTCATCACCCTCGTCCGGGATATGATAAAGTGCCAGTATGCGGTCGGCTTCGGCGGGCGCCGCCGCTGCCATTTCTTCGGCGAGCCGGCGACACTCTTTGGCAAAGTAATTCAGGTATACGGTCGATTGATGCGCCGTAAGCTGGACATTGCCCACCCCCCGAATCAAGGCCGGTTTGAACAGGGGCTCATCATCTCGCGGCGCTTCCGTTCGATCGGCGCTGTTGTGTAGATAGTCCTGCAACCGTATTGCTGCCAATACGGCCCTGGCAACAGGCTCTATCACGGTCCAGCGATGTTCAGCGCCGTCGACGTTTTTACGGGTTTTGAAGATTCTTCCGACGAGTTCGTAGCCCTTAACCTTCCCATGTTCGTCGCGCATGAGTCTGAGGCAACCACGCTTGAGCGCGGCCGCTTCCTCGCCGCGCATTCCTGATAATAGGCCGATTACGAGATAGCACGCGGCTATCGCCGGTATGAAGGTATAACGGCTGCTGAAGCTGGGAAGATGCGACCGCCACGCAATGTTTGTTCCTGGCATGCTGGCCCAACCACTGCTTGCGCCTGGGCGCTCGGTTCCGAGTTGCGAGATTGCCTTCTCGAGCATAGCTGAGCGTGCCTTCAGCACTGCCACGCCGAGGCCGCTGGCCTTGCAGATTTCTGGCCACGCGGGTCGACCATCTTGGGTCGCCGGTACTCCAGAGCCCGATGCTTCAAGCGCATCCAAATAAGCGCGCAGGCGCTGGTCGCTTAGTTTCGGTGACACTCTCTGCCGACGCGCGGCGATGTTGATGCCAGCTATACGATGTCGGGCGATAAGATCGTCGATCCCATGATGGACGTAGAACATGGCCCACCGCAACGCCGGCGCGCTAATGGCTTCCGGTATTCGCGGTGTGACATTTTCTCGGCCACCCCGGTATCCCGCGATCCTAGTCGCTGAACGGTTACCCCAAGGAGCTATCTCGATTCCCCGGAACGACAGGGAGGGCGTATAGAGCGCAAGTCGCCGTACGCAGAGGATCTTGTAGACAAGAGTTGCCGGTGCGAGGTGCCGCTTCGCGGACAGCCAGTGATCCAGCCAAGGCTGATCGATCTCGTGTAGTTGAAATCCGGCTTCCCGCACTTCTTGCAAAAAATACCGGATGATATTGCCGACCTGCATCAGCGAACCAGGTTTCAGGACGCCGAGGCGGCCGCGCACCTTGTCTCGGGAGTCGTAGTTCAAAGACAGGAACAGATATTCTCGTACGAGTTCCCGCTCATCAGCATCGGCGATCCGACCGAAGCAGATACAGGCTTCATGGGCCTTTGTCGGCCGCGCGATGGCACATTCGAGCAGCCACTTATCGTCCCCGACCAGAGAGATATTCTGCTGCTCACGGCCACTCACGACCATCTGGGGCGGAATCACCAATGCCGAACGGTCAATCCGCCAAGATGCTTCGGCACGTTCCAGAACCGGACGCATGCTCAGCCCCGCTGAAGATGTGGCGGCAGAGCTGGCGCCACAGCGGTATTTCCCACTGTGGACCGAGCCTGTTCGATATCGCCAGCGTCGAACACGGGGAGTATCTGTACCATAATTCGATTATGGTCGGCGCTGTAGCGCTCGTGCCACTCCGCTTCCGTCATGACGGCGCGCCGTTCAGCTAGCCATGTCAGATAGGTCAGCAATGCAGGCAGTTTTCGTGCGGTGAACACTGCATTCGAGCAATGGAGGCAGCCGGTGAACGCGGTGGCGCAGGAGCCGTTGTCGTTCCGCCCAAGAGGGCTCGACCAAAAGCCGGAACACATGCCAAGGAACGTATCGGCATCGCCTGAGACCAACGACGCGACCGCGCCTGCGTCGAGCTTTTGGTTTCCGATCGAGAGGCCGGATGCGAGCGCGCTGACTTCCTCCTTCGGTGGCAGGACCAACGGCATCATCGCCATGTCGAACAGTTGACCTTCAGCGACCGCTACCGAGCGTGCATGCTCTTCTCGAAGCCCGTCCACCGCGGCATAATGCCGAGCGGCAACTGGCTTCGAGTGATCGCTCGCGAAGCGCCGAAGGTGGCCTGTGTGGCGCAAGTAATTGTCCCGCTTCACCGTCTTCCTTAGCCGGGCGGGAACGATCTTGGTTATCGGCTTGCCCGCTTCGTCGACGAGCCCAAGGCTCCTGATCGCGGCATAGAAGTTGTGGGTAGAAAGGCTGAACCGCCGCCAGCTCGGCAGTCCGGCTGCAACGAAGCCGACCCACAGGTAATCCGCATTCGGGTCGCCTCGATCGGCCATTCGCTCGGCGGCGGGCCGGGATAGTTCAAGGGCAAGGCGAACGAGTCCGCCTGGCGTATTGATGCCACCGTCACGCACGCGTTCGCGCTTGATCTTGGCGCGCAGACCGCCTCGCCCCTTCGTGTATTCAATGGAGACATATCCTCTCGCGGGGTTCTTCAGGCAGTCGCGCCGCAGGGTCCGCAGGCATTCTATCG
>JAPKCG010000380.1 GCA_028823055.1 Sphingomonas bacterium | reverse complement strand
TTCCATCCATAAATGCGGTCTTCAAGAACCGATCGCGAAAGTATGTGCCGAGGATTTTCAGCGAGCGCTTCAAGAACAGCGAACTCCCGTCGCGACAATCCCATATCCTGATCATGCAGGATCGCCACTCGCGCCATCGGGTCGATGGTCAAGGGACCTATCGTAATAGTTGATGACGATCGACCGACGGATCGCCGAACGATTGCACGTAACCGTGCCGATAGTTCCGTTAAATCAAAGGGTTTCCCAAGATAATCGTCCGCGCCAAGATCAAGGCCGGCGACGCGATCGGAAACCATATCGCGCGCGGTCAGCAGCAGGATCGGCGTTTGCCGGCCTTCTTTGCGCCACGTGGCAAGAAGATCCAGGCCCGATCCGTCCGGCAGACCGATGTCCAGAATGATCGCCGCATGACCGTCCGGATCGAAGCCGGCCTGGGCGTCGCGGCAGCATCTAACCGCGTCAACCTCGAAGCCTTCGATTTGCAGTCCGACCGATACGCCGTCCCGGAGCACCTCGTCATCCTCGACAAGAAGAATGCGCATGTCAGAGCGGTCCCGCGGCACCGGAAGATGATGGCACGGGCCACATCACCTTCCTTGAGAATTTTGATTGCGTTCCAAGCGCCAGTTTGCCGTTTGACGTCGCGCTACGGGTAATCATAGTTCAATCCGAACCTCTCGTTTGCGCGCCATGTTGCGCAAGTGTGTAGCCGCCTCCGACCGCCCGGATCAACGCAACTGCTTCGCGTTGTTGACTGACCGTTGTGTCAATGCTCGCTTGCTGGGCGTTAAGCGCAGCCGTCTGTGCGGTGACCACATCGAGAAAATCGGCGGCTCCGTCGCGATAACGCTCCAAGGCAAGCGCTTCTGTTCGGCTCGCCGAGGCGGCTGCCTGTGCCTGCTGATCGCCTTGTCGCGCAAGAGACGCCGATTGCGCCAGGGCATCCTCGACCTCGCGGAAGGCATCCAGAACGGTTGACCGATAGTCGGCTGCAAGGCGGCGATATTCGGCTTCTGTGATATCGACCCTCGCGCTGCGCCTTCCACCGTCGAAAAGACTTGCTACCACGCCCAAGGGCCCCAAGGCCCAGTAACTGTTCGACGCACCCAAAATCGGTGCCCCTGTAGCCTGAAAGCCTCCCGATAGCCCTAGCGTAAGATCGGGGTACAGCGCTGCTTTTGCGGCACCGATGCGCGCGTTCGCCGCCGCCAGTTGGCGCTCGGCGCGCGCAATGTCAGGCCGGCGTTCCAGTAACATCGATGGCAGCCCCGCAGATAACTGGGGCAAACGGATCGTCTGCTCGACCGGATCAAGGCGAAACGTCGATGGAACCTGGCCGACCAGTACCGAGATGCCATGCTCCAGCCTCGCCCGTTGCCCGCCAATGGCTTCCAGACGAGCACGAGCATCGGCAAGCTGGGTAGCGGCACGCGTACGGTCGACACCCGAAGCGATGCCGACTTCATAGCGATCCCCGATCAGCTTGGCAGCTCGCTCGTATGCGCCGACTGTGCGCGTCAGGAGGCGGGTTTGGGAATCGAAACCACGCAGGCGGAAGTATGCGTCGGCCAGTGAGGCTCTCAGGCTGAGGCGTACTGCCTCGACGTTAACCTCGGCGGCTTGCGCATCAGCTCGGCTCGCCGCCACGGTGTTGCGCACCCGCCCCCATAGATCGATCTCGTAACTCAAGCTGCCGCCAAGAAGATACTGACTGGCCGTAACAGGCTGGCCAGGACCGATCGGGCGCCCCGCCGACAATCGCTCTCGCGACGCCTGCGCACCTGCCGAAACGGTCGGTAGCCGATCGGCTCCCGCTTCGCGCAGAGCTGCGAGCGCGCGGTCTCGATTGGCCAGGGCAGCTTCCAGGTCTGGGTTCGCGGCATCAACACGCATCATCAGGTCGCTCAGCACCGGGTCGCCGAAATCCAGCCACCAGTTACCTCTGACGGCCTGATCCGAGGGATTTGCCTCCCGCCAACCGTGGGGGCTGGAGGCGGATGGGATGATGAGCTGGGGCGCCGGACGGTCTGGCTGGAGCGCACAGCCCGCCGTCAATGCCCCGAGGAGGACAACCCCCCACGACCTAGCCCGCATGGCCGGCTCCTGCCACGTTGATCTTGGCGACGCGAACCTGGTCTCCCGTCTCGAGCGCGTCGGGCGGTGTTGCAATGACACGATCATTCGGCTGGAGGCCGCTCAGGATCGTGACGCTGCGTCCATTGTCACGACCAACCTGCACGGATTTTAATTGAACTCGACCATGTGCGTCGACAAGCGCCACTCGCGTGCCTTTGCTGTTGACGATCAGGCTGGTGGCCGGGAGCTCAACCGTGCCTTGCGTCTTTTGCAAGGCAAGCTCCACCGTTCCGAACGAACCAGGTACCAGCTTCTGACCGGGATGCATGACTTTGAACTCGGCAAGCATGGTGCCGGACTCCCGGTCGACCGCGCGAGCGGTTCGCACGAGCGTCGCTGAGAAACCATGCGTCGGGTCGTTGGGAACCTTGACCTCGGCAATCGTGCCTGGCTCAAGCTGACCGATGATATTCTGCGGAATACGCACGTAAACGCGCATTTGACTGACGTCGGCAATCGTGAAGAGTGGCTTGTTGGCATTGCCAGCGTTTACCAAGGCGCCGAGCTGTGCATTACGGCTGGTGATGACACCTGCAAAAGGGGCGTTAATCCGGGTAAAACCGCGTAATGTTTGCAGCCGGCCGACGTTAGCACGTGCGGCATCGGCAGTAGCCTTCGCAGCGAGATATTGCCCTTGTTTCTCGTCCGCCTCCTGTGTCGAAACGGCATCCTTTCCGCGCAGGATGCGCCACCGATCGGCCGTTGTCTTGGCCAGGTCGCGATTGGCGGCTGCGGTCTGATAGTCCGCGCGCGCTTGGGATAGCTGTTGTTCCAGTTCCGGAGCATCCAGAATGGCGAGCAGTTGTCCGGCTTTTACCGACTGCCCGATATCGACGAGCCATCGCGAGACGAAGCCGCTGGTCCGGGCGTTGATCTCCGCTTCATTAAGCGCCGATAGCTCACCAGGGAGGCTGACAGAGCCGCCCTGTGCGGGCTGAGCCCGGATCACCGACACTGTCGGCAACGCATTGTTTTGTGCGATCGTCTCTTGTTCAGCCTCAGCATCGTGGCGAATGGCGATTCCACCGCCGACAATGGCAACCAGGGCGGCCGCGGCGATGCCGACTGACAAATAGCGTCGCTTGGTTCGGGTATTTTCAGGCATGGTACTGGACGAGCTCCTGGATGGGCTTGGGCGCAGACTTGCGATGCGCGAGACTGAACAGCGCAGGC
>JAPKCG010000033.1 GCA_028823055.1 Sphingomonas bacterium | reverse complement strand
CTGTCCCGCGATCTGCGCAAGCATCGCGGCGTTGGGCTGTGCCGCCTGACGCGCGCGATCGACGAGCGCCTTGAACTGCCCGACGCGCGCGGTGTTGGCATCGAGCCATTGCGCGACATGTGCCTGTGGGTCGCAATCGCCCGCATTGGCCCCCGCACGCGCGAGGAATTCGAGCCGCAATTGCTGGAAATCACGCGCGAGGCCCGCGATGAGCAAGCGCTCCCACGGGTCGCTAGACGAGATCCGCGCGGCGGTCGACTGCGCCCAGTCGAGCCCCAGTTCCTGACCCAGATGCGTGAACGCGCGCGTCAGGTCCGCCTCGTCGACCGCCAGCCGCTCGCCGAGATCGGCAAGCCCGACCGCCCCGTCGAGTTCGAATAGTCGGGTGACCTTCTGTGTCAGGTCGCGCGGTGCGCCCGCAGCTTCGAGCGAGTCCGCGATCCGGCCCGAATGCGCGCAGGCTTCTTCACGCAGCAGCGACTGGGTCTGCGCATCGAGCTTGCCGATCCCCGCCCGCATCCGCTCGATCACCGCGCCCGGCTTGGTCCCCGGCGTCGTCGCGCGAAGCAGGTCGGCGACCTGCGACCGCGTCGCCGAGGCGACTTCGTTGAACAGCGCGATCCGCGCCGCCTCCGGCATCGCGGTCGTTTCGATCTCCGCCCACAGCGCCCGCAGCCCGAACAGATCCTCCGCGACGACGAACATCGCGACGATGTCGCTCATCGCCGCGCCTTCTTCCTCCGCGAGTTCGAAGGGGTTGAGGATGCCGAGCCGGTTGACGACCCGGTTGGCAAGCTTGGTCGCGACGATCTCCCCACGCAGGCGATGATCGTCGATCGCGTCGGCGAATTTCTCGCGCATTGCCGACGGAAAGGCGGCGTGCAGATCGTCCTTCAATTCGGGCACCATGCCGAGCCCGGCATTTTCGATCGCATCCTGCAGCCCGAGCTTTGCCGTGGCGAGCAGCACCGCGAGTTCGGGACGGGTCAGCCCGTGGCCGTCGAGCCCGCGACGGAGCAGATCGTCATTGCTCGCCAGCCCTTCGACCTTGCGATCGAGACGGCCCGCATTTTCGAAGATTTCGATGATACGCACGTAACTCGGAATTGCGGACGCGCCATCCGCCTCCGCGATCGATAGCGCGAGCGTCTGGAGTCGGTTATCCTCCAGGACGATATGCGCGACATCGTCGGTCATGCTGACCAGCACGTCGTTGCGATCGTCGAACGACAGCCGCCCTTCGATCATCTCGCGGTTGAGCGCGATCTTGATGTTGACCTCGTTATCCGAACAATCGACGCCTGCCGAATTGTCGATGAAGTCGGTGTTGATCCGTCCGCCCAGCCGCGCGAACGCGATGCGTGCGGCCTGGGTGATGCCCAGATTCGCGCCCTCGCCGATCGCGGTGACGCGCAGATCCTCGGCATCGACGCGCAGCCGGTCATTGGCGGGATCGCCCACCTGGACGTTATTTTCGCCTGCCGCCTTGATATAGGTGCCGATGCCGCCGAACCAGAGGAGGTCGGCAGGCGCTTTCAGGATTGCGGAGATCAGTGCGCCGGGGTCGAGTTCGGTGTCGCTGATGCCCAGAACGCCGCGCGCCTCGGGCGAAAGTTTGATGATCTTGTCGGCGCGGGAAAAAACGCCGCCGCCCTTCGAAATCAGTGCCTTGTCGTAATCCTCCCACGATGAACGCGGCAATGCGAACATGCGCGCGCGTTCGTCCCAGCTTGCGGCCGGATCAGGGGTCGGATCGATGAAGATGTGACGATGGTCGAATGCCGCGACCAGCTTGATCGCCTTCGACAACAGCATCCCGTTGCCGAAGACGTCGCCCGACATGTCGCCGCAGCCGACGACGCTGATGCTGTCGCTTTGCACATCGACGCCGCGTTCGGCGAAGTGACGCTGGACGCTGATCCACGCGCCCTTGGCGGTGATGCCCATCGCCTTGTGGTCGTAACCCTGCGACCCGCCGCTGGCGAAGGCATCGCCCAGCCAGAAATCGCGTTCGAGCGCGAGCGCGTTGGCGACATCGCTGAACGTCGCGGTGCCCTTGTCGGCGGCGACGACGAAATAGGGATCGTTGCCGTCCAGGATCGTCACGCCGTCGGGATGGACGACCGAGCCATCGACGATGTTGTCGGTGATCGACAAGAGCGACCGGATGAAGATGCGATAGCTTTCGGTGCCCTCGGCGAACCACGCATCGCGGTCGGTCGCGGGGGAGGGTAGCTGTTTGGGATAGAAACCGCCCTTGGCGCCGGTCGGCACGATGACGGCGTTCTTGACCCGCTGCGCCTTCATCAGCCCGAGGATCTCGATACGGAAATCGTCGCGGCGGTCGGACCAGCGCAGCCCGCCGCGCGCGACCGGACCGGCGCGCAGGTGGATGCCCTCGACGCGGGGGCTGTACACCCAGATTTCGCGCCACGGCACAGGGGCGGGCAGGCCGACGACGAGGTGGCTGTCGAGCTTGAACGCCAGCGCGTCCGCCGCGGCAGGTGCGAAGGCGTTGGTGCGCAACGTCGCGTGGATGACACCCAAAATGCTGCGCAGGATGCGGTCGTCGTCGATTGCCGACACGGCTTCGAGGCCGCTGTCGATCGCGCGATCCGCCTGGCTGGTGCTTTCGGTCGATCGCGGATCGTGCGCGGCGGTGAAACGGTCGATCAGCGCGATCGCCACATCGGGCGCACGACGCAGCGCGTCGACGACGGTGGTCAGGCCATAGGCCATCCCGGCCTGACGCAGGTAACGGAACCAGGCGCGATAGAGGACGACCGATTGCGGGTTCATCGCGGCATCGACGATCAGCCGGTTGAATGCGTCGTTCTCGGCCTTTCCTTCGAGGACCGCGGCGATCGCGTCTTCGAGGATATGGGGGTTGCTCGACAAGGGGCCGCCCGCGTCGACGACGAATTCATGGACATAGGATTGCGCCTCGTCGGTCAGCGCGGTCGGGATTTCCTCGATAACCCGGAACCCGAAATTTTCGAGCACGGGCACCGCGTCGGACAGCGCCAGTGCGCCGCCCTGTCGATAGAGCTTCAGATAGGTCGCGTCGTTGCGGTGATACAGGCGTACCGAGCGCGCGCCCTCATCGTCGAGCCCGGCGAGCCGCACGATGTCTGCCGCCGCCTCCTCTGCAGTGTTGGCGTTGCGATAGCCGCTCGGGAAGCTGCCGGCATGACGCAGCGCGAGGCGGATCGCGCGCGACGGCCCGACTATCGCGGCCAGCGCCGCCTCGACCGCGGGGGTCCAGCCGCGCACCATCCGCTCCAGCCGGTCCTCGATCGGCGCATGATCGGGCATCCGCCCCGACTGACGCAGGTCGATCGTATAGCGGAGGAGTGCGACGGTGCCGTCCTCCAGCGCGATCGACCAGTTGAGAATATTGCCGTTCGCGGCCTCGCTCAACAACTCGCCGATCGCGGTGCGGCGGGCGGTGGTGAGGTCGTCGCGCGGCAGCCAGACGAACGCGAACAAATGCCGCGCCAGCGCCGATCGCACCATGACGAGCGCGGGGCGGGGCCGGTCGGCAAGGCTCATCGCGGTCAGCGCGAGTTGTTCCAGTGCGGATGAGGGAAAGGCGACGACAAGGTCGTGCGGCAACGCGGTCAGCGCGTGAGTCAGTGCCTTGCCCGTATGCCCCTTGGGATCGAAGCCGAACTTGGTTTCGAGCGCGCCAAGGCGCGTGCGCAGGACTGGCACGTCGCGTGGTCGCGCGTTGAGCGCCGCGCTGGTCCACAAACCGATTTGGATCGACAGCGAGACGACCGCGTCGTCCTCCTTGCGGGGAATGATGACCAGATCGAGCGGGGCGGCACGGTGGACGGTCGAAATCAGGTTGGATTTGAGGAGCAGTGGCGCATCGCCTTCGCCTTTTTCGAACCATTCGATCGCGGCATTGCGCGACGCTTCCGCCAGGATCGGCACGACATGTTCGTTACGCGCGATCCCCAGTTCGTCGCTGCTCTTGCCATCGCGGCTCCAGCGTTGGTGACCAAGCTGCGTAAAATGGCCGTCGATGAACCATTGCAGCAACGCCGCGCCTTCGCCGTGCGACAGCATCGCCTCGTCCGCCGCCATCGCCCGCTGCATATCCGGCCAGTCGGTCACCGCATCGCGCACGTCGGTCAGCACCGCGTGAAGCCTGCGGACGAGGTCGCGCCGCGCGCGCGCATCGGCACGCTCCATCTCGACATAGATCATCGATTCGGGTGTGCCCGCACCGCCAATGTCGCCGATCTCGCCATCGGCGTTGCGCGTGACGCGCACGACGGGATGGATAAGACGATCGATGTCGAGATCCGCCGCGCTGATCGCGGCCGCGATCGAATCGACCAGAAACGGCATGTCGTCGTTGACGATGCCGAGCCGCATGCGCCGCCGGACATCGTCGGTCGGGATCGGTTGCAGCGCGATCGCGGCCTTGCCGGCGCGTCGCTTGATCCCCGTCGTGACGAGGAATTTCGCGGCCTCGGTGATCTCGGGCTTGTCGAAACCGACGAGTTCGCCGGGCAGCGCGCCCTTGGTCAGCCGGGCGGCCAGGGCGTCGATCGTGTTTTGCAGCGGTATATTGGGCATGGCGTCAGGGACTACGCCCGCCGCGCGGCTTGCTCAAGCGCTAGCTTTGCGTCCGGAAATTTCTTCGCAGCGCAACATTCGTTACGATCGACACCGGGGTCAGGCCGCGTGTTTGATGACCGCCTCGACGATCGTGCGCGTGTCGACGCGCGCGACGATATCGAGCGTGCCATCCACCGCAGGCCGCGCGATCATCACGACGAAATCGGTATCACCCGCGCCGATCGGCACGTTGGCGAGCACGGGCCGTGCCCGCAGTTCACGAGCGGCGCGGTCAAAGACGTCGGTGCGTTTGGCAGGACGCCGTGCCGCACGCTCCGCCGACACGACGGCCTTGATTCCACCCGCGACGCTATCGAGAAAGGCGGGGAGCCTGCCGACCGCGACATCCTGTCGCCGGGCGTGGCCGAGCACCGCGGCATATTCGGCCAGCCGCGTCTTGTCATAATCGACACCGAAGACGAGCTTCACGATCGGTGTCATCGGCGCGCGAGCCTGTGCCTTGATCAGCGAATCGTCGAGCAATGCCAGATAGGCATCCCGATCCGCATCTGCTGCGATGCCAAAGTCATGCGCCCGGCCCAGCGCGCGGTACAACGCGGCGCGGCCACGACTGTCCGCCGCGCGAACCTGCGCGGCGCTTTCGCGCGCCATCGCCAATGTATCGCCGAGCGACCCCGATGGCGCGAACCGATCGACGATCGCGATCGTGCCGATATCGTCGGATTCGTCCCGGGTCGGATTGGAAAGGGTTTCTTTGATCATCGCCGCGGGATCGGTGACGCCCGCGTTCGGCCCGTCGGCCCAGACCGCCGTCTCGCTCTGCGGCATCTCGGTCGACGTCAAATTGTTCGGCAGGACAGGGGTCGGCGCGGCGCGCACCACCGCGTCGAGTTCAGCGGTCAGCGTTGCCTGCAATTGGGCATCGGCGATCACTTTCCAGTTGATGACGCCGTAGATGAAATCGATATCCTCGCCGTTCGAGGAAAACGGCATCAGGATGCCGCGATACAGCGTCGTATTGCCGCTATTGCCCACGAACTCGGCCTCGAACCCGATCGGCGCGCGATTGGCGATAATCTGCAGATAATGATCGGTGAGTCGCGACAGCAGCGATCGGCTCGGCACGTCGGCGACCCGCGTGATTTCATCGGCCAGACCGCATTCCTCGCGCAGCGTCGCGCCAAGATAGGTGATCCCGGGATCTTCGATACCACCGCCGAAATCGAGCAATACGCTGTGCGGCCCGAAGTCGGTGATACCCTGCGGGTCGAGTCGGTCGATCGCCGGAAATGGTGCGCCGTTCAGCAAAGAAACCCAGTGATTATAAGCCCGGACATGCATTCGCCGTTCGTCGCCGCCCAGGTCGAACGCCTGATCGTCGACCGCGCCGTCGGTCGCCTCGTCGATTTCGGCACCGACGTTGTCGAAACCCGCTGCGGTATCCATAGCAATGCTTGCCCCTGTCGTGCGGACAACGTGTCCGTCAGGCACTGTTTGCCACCGGGGTGGTAAATGCCGCGTAAAGACGCCGCGAACCCGCTTGTCAGCACCCCCGACCTCTGTTAATCGCCCGCCTCCGCCGCGTTGCCAACAGGCTACCGGCGTACCAGGCCGCTTTAGCTCAGCTGGTAGAGCATCGCATTCGTAATGCGGGGGTCACAGGTTCGAGTCCTGTAAGCGGCACCATTTACCAGAAAGCGCAGAAATGCTTGGTTTCGGCAGGCCCCATAGAGGACTGCCTAAGAACCTTGGGCTTTTTGGCGCGCGCCGGTGGTCAGGTCCGCCACCCCGTTCCTGCATATTCCATCGTATCCGCGGTTGCCTGCGCCACACCGTCGCCAAAGTATCGGGCAACGACGCGAAGCGCGAGGTCGATGCCGGCGCTGAGGCCGCCTGCCGTGGCGATGCGGCCTGACTCCACGAACCGCGGGCCGCGTCGCAGATCGATGGTGGGGAACGCCTTCGCGAAATTGTCGTAGGCCTTCTGGTTGGTGGCCATCGGTATGCCATCGAGCAGCCCCGTCTTCGCGAGCTGGAACGCACCCGTGCAAATCGACATCGTCAAGGCGGCGCGATCATGCGTTTCCCTGATCCAGTGGTGGATCGCGGCCGCTTCGTGCGTTCTGGGGTTAGGAAGGTCGAAGTGCGGCACGACGACGATATCAGGCACGGGCGCATCATGAATGGTGAAATCGGGAACGACCATCAGCCCGCCGGATGCGCGAAACGGTCGGGGCGTTTCCGATACGGTGAACAGTTCGAACGCCGACGCCGCAGCATCAGGCGTTGCGAGCGTGTCCTGAAACGTCTCCCATGGCCCTGCGAGATCGATCACCTGGACGCCGGGGTTGATCCGCGAACGCCACCCTAATTGCCCGCCCCGGCGGCGCGATGAGCGGCTCGCGGGTCGCAACCCCGGGCAGAACGAAAAACCCCCGCGATCCGCGACCGGTCGCTCCGCCGTTCCCACCGAACAGGCGGTAGCGGCGAATGGTGCGGCGAGCAGCAGCCTTGTGAAATGTCGACGCTCGATCATGAAGGTGCGCCGGTGCATAGCGCGTGCGTCGGCCTCGTGCCGTCCAATCCAAGCAGATTATCGAGCGACCATGTTCCCGGCCCGCGCGCGATCAGCGGGAGCAGTATCGCGGCCCAGCTGAGGTGCGTCGGCCACGCGTCGGGATAGACGAAGATCTCGATCACCAGCGTCATGCCGAGGAGCGCCGCCGCCGCCCCGCGCGTGAAAAGGCCGAGCACGAGCAGGATCGGAAAGAGGTGTTCGGCATAGGTCGCGGCGTGCACCGCGATGTTGGGCGGTACCAGGGGCAGGCGATATTCGGTTTCGAACAGGTCGCGCGCGGAATCGGTGATGGTCAGCAGCCCGTCCACCTTGGTGCGGCCCGACAGGAAGAAGATCACGGCGATGCCCGCCCGGGCGACTGCGAGGAGCAGATCGCGCGAGATGGCGGCGTCCAGCCGCGTAGCGATACGGGCATAGGCATTGGTCATGATGATCTCCGGTCGGGCCGCGTGTCGGATCAGGATTTGGCGCTGAGCGAGCCGAGGCCCTTGGGCGTCTTGATCGTGGTGCAGGTGCCGGCAGGAACCAGTTTCCACGCATCGCCCTGATAGGCGATCTTCGACGTGCCCGCGCAGCTGGTGCCGGCCCCGGCCTTGCAGTCGTTCTTGCCGGCCAGCGACACGCCGTAGCATTTCTCCATCGGCTTCTTGGCGGCCTGCGCGTTGGCGACGCTGCCGATGGCGATACTGATCGCAAGGGCGGCGGCGGTCGTGGCGGGGGTCTTGGTCATGGGATATCCTTTGGAGCGGGCGGCCTCGACGTGCGGCGGACCCGGGGGACCGACCCCCGCCGCACGGTGACCTGGGAGGCCTTGAGGGCGGGTCACGATGGAGTTTCGCATGGCCGCTCGGATCGGTTACACGTGCGTCACCATCACCCGTGCGCACGGACGCTGTAACTTTCTGCAACGCTGTCGCGAATGGCTGTTCGGGAGTGCGTGTTGAGGGCGAGCGAAGATCAGCTCAGGTTATGGATGATCGGGGGTCTCGATGGAGACAGCCGTGCCTATACCGCCCTGCTCGATGCGCTCGTCCCGATGCTGCGTTCCTTCTTCGCGCGCCGGCTTCGCGGGGCGACTGAAGATGTCGAGGATCTGGTGCAGGAAACGATGATCGCCATTCACACCCGCCGCGCAAGCTATGACCGGGACCGCATGTTCACGGCCTGGGCCTATGCGATCGCCCGCTACAAGATGATCGACCATTTCCGCCGACGGCGCGTCACCTTGCCGATGGAGGGCCTCGAGGATATCCTCGTCGCGGAAGGGTTCGAGGATGCGGCATCGGCCCGCATGGACGTCGACCGCTTGCTGGGCGGACTGTCGGCCAAGCAGGAGCGTATCATCCGCCAGACCAGGATCGAGGGCCTCAGCACCGCAGAGGCTGCCGCGCGCGGCGACATCAGCGAATCCGACGTGAAGGTGTCGGTGCATCGCGGGCTGCTGGCGATGGCGAAGCGACTGGCGGGTGGGTCGTGATGCGCACGGAGGATCTCGCCGCATCGCTGGCCGGTAACGTCCGCGCGGTGCCGCGTGGCGCGGTGCCGCGGCGGATCGCGATCGGAATCGCCGGCGGTGCGATCCTGACGATGATCCTGGTGGTCGAATGGCTCGGGCTGCGGCCCGATCTGTCGATCGCCGTGACGGGTTTCCGGTTCTGGATGAAATGGGCCTACACGATCGCGATCGGCGCGGTGGCGGTGGCGGCGACGATCCATCTCGCGCGTCCGGAAGCCGCGTCGCCGCGCCGGCTATGGTGGCTGGTCGTGCCAGCCGGCTTGCTCGTCGTGCTCGCGCTCGGGGATGTCGTGCGGACGCCGCCGGCCGATTGGGCCGCGCTGTGGCAGGGCGGCAGCTGGCAGGTGTGCACGCTCAATATCGCGATCCTATCGCTCCCGATCTTCGCCGGCATCATGCTCGCGTTCCGCCGCTTTGCGCCGACACGGCTGCGGCTGACCGGGGCGGTCGCGGGGCTGGCGGCGGGTGCGTGCGGCGCGGTGCTGTATTGCCTGCATTGCCCGGAGGTGTCGGCGCTGTTCGTGCTGGTCTGGTATTCGCTCGGCATCCTCGCCGCCGTGGCGATCGGTGCGCTCGCGGGGCCGAAATTGCTGCGCTGGTGATGTAACCGGTCGCGGTGCTCTGGCGAATGGACCGATAGCCGCTTCTGGCTACCCTTCGGAGATTTACCTATGACCACCCGCATCCTCAGCGCCAGCTTCGCCGCCACCGCAGCCATCATCGCCGTCGCCGGCGTCACGACCGCGACGCCGGTCGCCGCCAAGGGCGCGGCGGTGCATTGCTACGGCATCAACAGCTGCAAGGGCACATCGGACTGCAAGACCGCGGCGAACGAGTGCAAGGGCCAGAATGCGTGCAAGGGCCAGGGCTTCAAGGCGCTGTCGTCCAAGGCCTGCGCCAAGGCGGGCGGCAGCCTGACCGAAGCCAAGTGATCGCGCGCGGGCCCGCGCCGACGACGGTCGGGCCCGCCTTTCCCCGGGACCAGCGCATGACCACCCCCAATCCCCGCTTCCACGGTTTCGGCCTCGGCCTTCGCTCGGTGCATTATCCGGATTTTCTGGAAAACGCGGTGCCGGTCGATTTCGTCGAGGTGATCTCGGAGAATTTCATGATTACCGGCGGGCGACCGCTCGACATCCTCGATCGCGTCTGCGCGCGGCATCCGGTCGCGCTGCACGGCGTGTCGATGTCGATCGGCTCGGCCGACGGGCTCGACCGCGGTCATCTCTCGCGGCTGAAGATCCTGGTCGATCGCATCGATCCGCTGTTCGTGTCCGATCACCTGTGCTGGACGCGGATCGACGGGTTCAACTCCCACGACCTGCTGCCGCTCCCGTATACGCAGGAGGCGATGGACGTGGTGTGCGCCAACATCGTCCACGCCCAGGACGTACTCGGCCGCGCGATGCTGATCGAGAATCCTTCGAGCTATGTGCAGTTCGCGCACGCCGGCGCGACCGAATGGCAGTTCATCACCGAGATGTGCGCACGCACCGGCTGCGACCTGCTGCTCGACGTCAACAACATCTTCGTCAGCGCGAGCAACCACGGGTTCGACGCGCTCGACTATATCTGTGGGGTTCCCGTCGAGCGCGTGCGGCAGATTCACCTCGCCGGGCATAGCCAGGGCGAGCATCTGCTGATCGACACGCATGATCGTCCGGTGCGGGCCTCGGTCTGGTCGCTCTACGAAGCGGCGCTCGCGCGGGTCGGCCAGGTCGCGACGATGATCGAGCGCGACGACGATATTCCGCCGCTCGCCGATCTGCTCGCCGAACTCGATACGGCACGCGGCATCGCCGCGTCGCTCGACCGGCTCGCGGCATGAGCCTGCTTGCCCTGCAGCGCGATTTTCAGCGCCATCTGGTCGATGCGCCCGGCGGCATAGATACGTGGATCGATGCGCCTGCGCCCGGCCTTGCGGTCTATCACAATGCCTATCGTGCGCAGCTGGTCGAGTGCCTCGCGGAAACCTACGCCCAGACGCACGCCTGGGTCGGCGGCGAGGCATTCCTGGCGGCGATGCGCGCGCATATCGAGCGCTCGCCGCCCAGCGGCTGGACGCTCGGCGCGTATGGCGGGGATTTCGCGGAGACGCTGGCGCAGCGCTATCCCGACGATCTGGAGGTCGCCGAACTCGCCACGCTGGAATGGGTACTGTCGCGCGCGTTCGAGGCCGAGGACGCCGGGGCGATGCCCGCCGCCGCCATTGCCGGGATCGACTGGGACGAGGCGGCCATCGTCTTTGTGCCCAGCCTTGGCGCGGTCCCGGCGATGACGAATGCCGGCGCGATCTGGTCGGCGCTCGTCGCCGGAAACCCGCCGCCCGCCGCCGCGATGCTGCCCGAACCTGCCATGCTGCTGGTCTGGCGCCAGGATTTCGCGCCCTGTTTCCGCACGGTCGAGATGATCGAACATGACGCCATCGTGCTGGCGGCGGCAGGGACCGCGTTCGCCGATCTCTGCACGATGCTGGTCGAGGCGCGCGGCGAGGCCGAGGGGCTGTCGCTCGCCGGGCAGATGCTCGGCCAATGGCTCGCCGATGGACTGATACGCAGCGTCACCACGAAGGATATTCCATGCGCCTGATCGCCCCGCTCTCGCTTTGCGTGCTCCTTGCCGCCTCCGCATCGGTCGCCGCCCCGCCTGCCGCCGCGCCCGTCGTCGTCGAACTCTACCAGAGCCAGGGTTGCTCATCCTGCCCGCCCGCCGATGGCGTCCTGAACGCGCTCGCCGCGCGCAGCGACGTGATTGCGCTCAACTTCGCGGTGACCTATTGGGACCAGCTCGGCTGGAAGGACACCTTCGCCAAGCCGGCCTATACTGCGCGCCAATGGGACTATGCCCGTGCCGCCGGACGCGGCAACGTCTCCACGCCGCAGATGATTGTCGGTGGCCGCACCGCGATCGTCGGCAGCCGCCCGGCCGAGGTCGATGCCGTGATCGCGCGTGCCCGAGCCGGCCAGAGCGGTCCGCCGATCCTCGTCAACGGCACCACCATCGGCCTCCCCGCGGGCAAGACCTCGGTTCCCGCGACGCTATGGCTGGTCAGCTACGATCCGCGCACCATCCCGGTTGCGATCCGCGCGGGCGAGAATGGCGGCCGCACGATCCCCCATCGCAACATCGTCCGCGACCTTGTCCTGCTCGGCACCTGGAATGGGGCGGCAAAGCGTTTCTCCTTGCCGCCGGCGATGCCGGGTATGGGAACGGCGCTACTCCTACAGGCAGGGCGTGGCGGACCGATCATCGCGGCACGGCGATCGTAATGCGAACGGCAGGGATGTGAGGCTCGGCTGGGGACGAAATTCCCGTCACCGATTACGTAACACAGTAATTCTCCAATGATCTGAGTGCCCAGCTTTGTCCTCTGTGGGGCACCACCTTACTAAATCCCGCGGCAAAGCTGGGTTTCGGATGACCCCATAGAAGGCTGTCTGGGAATCAACGACATTGCATGTCAATCGGTCCACGGCACGGCTTCTGGAGTTTGTAATCGTCTCCGACTTCTCCGAAAATGGCGAAGTCGTGCTGACCGGCTTACAAGGGCGGCAGTGCTTTGTTGAAGCCTGCGATAGGTCACGCTTAGCTGCAGGACGACATCTCGACAATGAACGTCGTGCCGGGCTCATTGTCGAGAGTCAGCGTGCCGCCCGCGCCTTCTATCAGCGAGCGAGCGATGGCCAGACCAAGGCCGGTGCCGCCGGTCGAGCGTTTCGTCGTGAAGAAAGGCTCGAACAGTCGGTCACGATCGGCAGGAGCGATCCCGGGGCCGTCGTCTCTGACGTGCAGGGCAATCCGGCCTTGAGCGTTCGTGATATGGAGTTCGATTAGCGTCGCACCGGCCTGTCGCGCGTTTTCGAGGACCGTGGTCAGGACTGCCTCCAACGTGGGCGCGGGCACGGCGACCGTTGGCGAGGCCGACGGACAGATATCGACGGCGAACCCTGGCGCGCGAAACGCGTCTGCGACCCGATCGACGATCGGCGAAAGGTCGGTCGCGATCGCGACGTCAGGTTCGGCCATATCGGCCCGTGCCAGATCGAGCAGCCTGCTGACCAGTAGCGCCAGTCGGCCAGCGTCGGCATCGGCATTGGCCAGAAACCGCTGACGATCGGCTGGCGTCATGTCGGCATGGTCCTGCAGCAGTTCGATCGCGCCACGGATGCCGGAGAGAGGCGTCTTGAATTCGTGGCTGACGGCGTGCGCGAAGTCGCGCAGGTAGCGCGAGCGGCGCTCGACCGCCGCCGCCATCGCGCCGAAATCGGCATAAAGGCCTTGGATCTCGATCGCCGCGGTCGTCGGCGGATCGGGAACGCGGCCCCGTCCGCTGGCGACGGCGCGGGTCGCGATCCCCAGTCGGCGGATTGGGCGCGTCACCCCGCGCGAGATGATCCCACTTAGTAAGACGAGCGCCAGGAAGATCGTTGCTATACCGATCAGGATCTTGCCGCGATCCTCGTACAGCCCCTTGAACAGCGCGCGTGCCGATCGCGAGAGCAGAATGACGCCAACCACGCGGCCATCGACGACGACAGGCCGCGCATAATGCACGCGAAGCGCGGCGGCGCGCGACAGCCATTCGAAGCGATAGGTGGCGCGGTACGCGCCGTTCCTGCGCAAGACCGTGGCCGATCGGCCGGCCAGCGCTGCGGCAACCTCGGGGAGCATGGCATAGCTGCCCATTTCGCGGCTTCCGGTAACGATGCGACCATTACGATCGAGCAAAAGGATCGAGGCGAGTGTCGTCGCACGGGTCGCGTCGAGGATGGGCGCAAGCGTCCTCGCCGCAATCCGGGCATCCGGTGAGAGTGCGCCGCCCGGTAACGGCGACGGACGTTCGGTACGGATCGGGGTGGTGCTGAGATCGATGCCGGAGATCGGCGGGCCGAGGCCGTAAGGATTGTCGGCTGATACCGCCTGGCCGCGTACCGGTCGTCCCAGCGGTGCGTCGGGCCACAGCGCCGCAGCCGTTGCGGTAAGCACGGCGGCCTGCGAGACCAGTTCGGCCTCCGTCTGGCGCACAAGCGTGTTTTCGTAAACACGCAGAAATACCGCGCCGATGCCGGGCATCGCCGCGACTACGAACAGCGTCGTGAACAGGATCGTGCGCAGCCGCATCTGCGGCCAGTGACGCCGGACCCAGCCTCGGGCGGCGTCGATCATGGCGCCGATGACGCCCCCGCACACGCGCCGAGCCGATAGCCGATACCGGCGCGCGTCTCGATCAGGTCGCCGCCGCCGACGGCAAAAAATTTCGCACGCAGGTTGCGGATATGGCTGTCGATCGTTCGGTCGGTCACGGCAAAACCCGGCCCATGAAGACGATCGATGATCGCATCCCGGCTGAACACCTTGGTCGGAACCGACGCGAGCAGACGTAGCAGCTGGAATTCGGTGACCGTGAGGGAAACGGGCGTGACATCCCAGAGCGCCCGCCAGCCTTCGAGATCGAGGCACAAGCGGCCGTGTGCAAGGTCCCGGTTCTGGTCGAGCGCCGGTGGATCGGCGGCGGTCCGGCGCAGGATCGCCATGACGCGGGCGACGACTTCGCGCGGCGAAAAGGGCTTCACGACATAATCGTCGGCACCAAGTTCGATGCCGAGTACACGGTCGATCTCGTCGTCGCGGCTAGACAGGAAGAGGATGGGAATGTCGCTTTCGGCACGAAGACGGCGGCACGTCTCCAGTCCGTCCATCCGCGGCATGTTGATGTCGAGAACGACCATGTCCGGCGATCGAGCGGCAACCAGTACAAGCGCGGTCTCGCCATCGGCCGCCTCGACCGCGCCGAGTCCTGCCTTGTCGAGCGCGAAGACGAGCAGTTGGCGGATGTGTGGATCGTCATCGACGACCAGGATCGTGCGGGGCATCGGACACATGATCATCGTTGTGTGCCTTTCGTCAACGGTGTGGGGGCGCGCGGCGGCGCGACCGGTGCGGGCATGATCGGAGCGGGCGTAATTGAGCCATCGCAACCGCGACCATCAGGCGCCGCCCGAAAAACAGGCGGACCGACACCCACGAGCGCCTCAACCGCACCCAGCCGGCGGGCGTCGCGGAATGTCCAGCTTCGCCAATTTGCCTGCGCGTGGATCATGCCGCTCTGAGCCTGCCAGCGGAGCCACGCGATACGGTCGCGAAGTTCGGGCGCGCGGGCGTGCCGTTCGAGCGTCGCCAGGGAAACCACCGCAGGGGGGCCGAGCCGCGCCATGTAACACAGGTCAAGTGGCGGCCCCGACTTGCCGTGCGTAAGGGCGATCCGTGCGTTCCAGCCGGCGGCGGTCGCGCCGAGATCGATCACGCTTGCCAGCGCGAGGACGATCGCTGCCGTAAGCGCGTTGGCATTTATCAGCCAGGCCGTCGATCGACCTGCGAACAGGCGCCATCCGATCAACGCGAGGCCGGTTGCCACGAGCCCCATCCACGCCAGCGCCGAGAGGCGCAGGATCGTCATCCCATAGGCATCGACATAGTCGAGCGTCCGCAGCGCGCTGGAGGCGACGAGCATCAGATTTTGGCCGATCCATAGCGCGACGAGCCACCGTACCGCAGGGCTGCGCGCGCCAGCGCTGCCCGGTCGCAACGCGACGAGCACGAACAGTGCGGCGAGCAAAGCGGTCACGATGAGCGAATAGGCGCCGCGATGCGCATAGTCGGCCATTGTCACTCCGGCGGGCAAACCCGCGCGGCTCCACAGAAAGACGACATCGAGCACATTCTCGATCAAAAAAATCG
>JAPKCG010000379.1 GCA_028823055.1 Sphingomonas bacterium | reverse complement strand
GCCGCGAGCCGGCGGGGGCGAAGCCCCCAAGAGGCGGCGCTTTTCTTCCCTCTGACCGGTGCCGGTAGCGCGGCGCGAGTGGATCATGCTGCCTCTGTCCCGAAAATCAGGACAAGTTGTTCGATCTGGCGGGACGCTGGTGGGTGAAACCACGATGATCCGGCGTCGAGTGGGCGCTGCGGTTAAAGTTATCCACAGGTCGGCCTAGTGTTAATATATGGGTTAAAGAGTCGTGTTACGGGATTTTGGCGGTTTCATAAGCAACTGAAAATATTAGAATAATCGGGCGTTTTTTTGCCCTCGGCGTCAACGGAACCCCGAATCTGGTGACTCCAGAACCCCGAATCTGCGTCAACGAAACCCCGAATCGCGATCACCCGTCAATGAAACCCCGAACTTTTCCGTTGCGTCAATGAAACCCCGAATCTACGGTGCGCGTCAATGAAACCCCGAATCGAGCCTGACCGTCAACGAAACCCCGAACTCCCGCTTGCCGTCAATGAAACCCCGAACGGCGCGGAGGGACGCCCTCCCCTGCTGCCTGTTCGCTACCCCGATCCCGATCTGTTCATTTGCGATGTTCTCGACGCCATCCCCAAGGATGACATGGCCTCGATGGAGCATCCGATTTTCTCGCTCGCGACCAAGCCCGATCGGCGCGTGTTCCGCTATGAGCATAACGGCAACAAGCTCGAAATCGTCCCCAGCGTCAAAGGGCTGGCGACGATCCACGACAAGGATATTCTGATCTACTGCATCTCCCAGCTCATCGGGAAGATGAACCAGGGGGAGCGACCGAGCCGCACCTTGCACCTCACTGCTCGCGATCTACTGGTGTGGACCAACCGGCAAACCGATGGCGACGGCTATGACCGGCTGCGGAGCGCGTTCGAGCGGCTGTCGGGGACGCGGATCACCACGAATATCAAGGCCGATGGCGAGGAAATCACCGAAGGTTTCGGCCTCATCAATGAATGGCGGATCGTGCGGCAAACCCGCTCCGGCCAAATGTCGGAAATCAAGGTCACGCTATCCGACTGGCTGTTCAAGATGGTTGGGGCGCAGCGTCCTGACGCTCCATCGCGACTATTTCCGCCTCCGCAAGCCGCTCGAACGGCGTATCTACGAGCTGGCGCGCAAGCATTGCGGCGCGCAGGAAAAATGGTCGATCTCGGTCGAAACGCTACAGAAAAAGACCGGCGCGAGTAGCCATTTGCGCGTGTTCCGCTCGATGCTGCGCGATCTCGTCGCGCACGATCATCTGCCCGACTATGCCGTGGAAATGAACGGCGATACGGTCACGTTCCGCAATCGCGAGGCTCTGGATACGGTCGAGGCGATCGAGGCGGAACCCGAGCGGCCCTATATCGACCCCGAAGGCTTCCACGACGCCAAGAGCGTTGCGCCTGGCTATGACGTTTACGCGCTCTATGACCAATGGGTGTCATGGTGGATCGACAGCGGGCGGCCGGAACTGAAAAGCCCCCGCGCCGCCTTCATCGGCTTCTGTCGCAACAAGCACAAGACTGCCCCCTTGCGCTAGTATAGGTGTATAGATGTATAGGTGTATAATTGTATACATCTATACTAGCCGGCGATGCGCCCCCTTCCCTTCTTCACAAACAGGTCGTCCAGCGCCTCGCCCAGCAGGCTTTGAACGGTCGTCCCTTCCTCGGCCGCGATAATGCGAAGCTGCGTGCTGACCTCGGGAGGGAAATGCCCGCCAATCAGCTTGGTCCCCTGTCGGCCGCTCGGCGGGGCCTTGCGGGTCACGTCTACCGGCTCGATCGCCGACGCTGGGGCCGGGGCCGCGTCTCCGTCCGCCTTGGCGCGGTTCAGCACCGCTTGCAGACTGTTTCCGCCCTTCGCCATCACGCCACCTCCGCCTGATTGTATAGGCGTATATTTGTATACTCGTATAGTCGGCGGATTTCGTCGGCCGCTGGCCCATGCGGCTCGAACTCCTGCACGGCCCGGCCTGCGGCTTGGGCGCGGAAAAAGGCTTTGCGGTTGCCGATCGTCACCGGGCAAACCGTCGCGCCTAGCTCCGCCACGGCCTGAATCGCATCGCCAGTTTCCTGACCTTGCGGGGGCACGAAGGTAAGGACCACGGCAAAGGCGCGGTCGAGCTGGCGCACCACGTCGAGGGTGTGCGTCATGCTCATCGTGTCGAACACGGCCGTCTTAGTCGGGATCAGGATGAAATCAGCGTGACGCGCTGCCTCATAGGCCACGTCGCGCGCGACCGCCGCCCCGTCGATCACGACAAGATCGGTGCCGGCGTCCTCGCAGGCTTTGAGCATAGCGGGCAGGCGCACCGGCTGAATCGACGCCACGGCGGGCGTGTCGAGCTGGCGCACGTCCTTCCAGAACGAGGCCGTCGCCTGCGGGTCCAGGTCGATGATCGCGGCGACCTTGCCCGCCTGCTCGGCCGCGACTGCCAGACAGGTCGCGAGCGTCGTTTTCCCAACGCCGCCTTTCTGTGAGAGAATGGCGAGAACCTTCATGCTACACTCCTACACGTATAATCCTATACTTGTATACACAATAGACCGGGAGGGGAAGCCCTGTCGTTCCCGAAATGACGATAGGGAGGCGCTGAATCTGAAATGACGAAAGCGCGCCGCATCATTCCTCCGGTTCGGCGTCGTCATCGTCCAGCGGCTCATGCTCCATCTGGCCGTGATCCTCGATCGGGCAAAGCGGCGCTCCGGCCTGCTCAAGCCATTTGCGCGCGGTCCTCACGGTATAGCCGCACGTCGCGCACTCGCATTTGAGCATCCGGGTTTTCTGCTTCTTGGGCGCGGTCGACTCCCCGTCCGTGTCGAGACGGGCATGGGGGAGGGGGCCAACGCACTCCAGGATCGGCGCGACGGCCGCAAGGAACGCCTCGCCGGGGGTGGTGGCGCGCATCGGCCCGACCAGCCCCAGCCCCAGCGCGATCCGTTTAAACGCCTTCCCATGCCCTGCCGGGATGCCGACAGCGGCATGGACCAGCTCATGCGCAAGGATGGCCGCGATCTGCACGGGCATGGCGTCAGGCGCGTGCGCCAGGTCCGGGCGGATGAAGATTTCAAAATGGCCGTCCGCGCTGAGCCGGTTGTCCCAGCACTCGCCGATCGCCTTGCCCTTGGCTCCCCTGCTGGTGAAGCCGATCGCGACGCGCACGCGATCGGGCAGGGGGGCGTCCAGCGCCTCGAACAAGGGAGCCATGCCCTGCGCCACGCGATTGAGCCAGCTTTCCCGGTTGTCGTGAGTCATCGTCTCTACTCCCTTCAAATCGCCTGACCGGCGATGGCCAGGCCATCGGCCGGAACACGGACGCCCAAGAACGCCGGCGGGAGAG
>JAPKCG010000032.1 GCA_028823055.1 Sphingomonas bacterium | reverse complement strand
TTACGCTGAGCGCCGTTGACCGTGTCGACGATCTGCTGTGCGGTCGCGCCCTTGTAGAAAGCGTCCGGCCCCGCCGCCGCGATGCGTTCGAACAGGGCGGCCTGATCGGGATTTTTGAAGAGCGTGCCGACCGGCAGCGCCTTACCATCCGCGCCAAAAAACGCATTACGCGCCCAGCCTGTGACGTGGCCACCATAGCTGTCGATCGAATTGTTCATCCGTTCGGTGACCTGGAAACCGTCGCGCGCCAGCCGGATCGCGGGCCTGAACAGCTGTGCCCAGGGCAGCTTGCCCGATCGGGCGTGCGCCATCGCCATCGCGCGGAGCGCACCTGGCACCCCGACGCTCTTGCCGCCGGGAACCGCGTCGCGGTGCGACAATGGCTTGCCATCGGCGTAGAACCAGGCGGGGCCAGCGGCGGCGGGTGCCTTTTCACGGCCGTCGATCGTCGTGACCTTGCCCGTTGCGGCGTCGTGGCTCACCCAGAAACTGCCGCCGCCGATGCCCGAACTTTGCGGTTCGACGACGTTGAGCGCGAGCTGCGTCGCGATCGCGGCGTCGGTGGCGTTGCCGCCCGCGTTGAGGATTTCGACCCCCGCCGCGGCGGCGCGCTGGTCGGCGGCGCTCACCATGCCGGTGCCCGTGGGTCTGGCCGGAGCGGAAACTGCCGGCGCGGTAACTGCGGTTTGGGCCGGCGGCGTCGTGGCGACCGTGGTGCATGCCGGGGAGGCCAGCAGCGCGGCGAGCGCGAGAAATTTCCTGTTCATCGGGACAAGACCGTAACGTACCGGGCGGGCGGCGCAAGACGTAGCGTTAGGCAGGTGGCGTCATTCGGTGCCGATCGCGTCGGCGACGCCCGCAAAGCCATCGCGGACGAGCAGGCGGTCGAGGTCGCGGGCGATGAGCCGGGCGAGACCGGGGCCGTGATAGACCAAGGCGCTGTAAAGCTGGATCAGGCTCGCGCCGCTTTTGATGCGCGCATAGGCCTCCGCACCCGAATCGATCCCACCGACCGCGACCAGCGGGATCGCCGCGCCCGTCGCCGATCGAACGTCGCGCAGCCGCTGGTGCGACAGCGATCTTAGCGGCGCGCCAGACAGGCCACCCGCTTCACCGGCATTGGCGGCGTGAAGATCGGGGCGGCTGATCGTCGTATTGCCGATAATCAGCGCATCGATGCCGCCGTCGATCGCGGCGCGGGCGATGTCGTCGATCTGCGCCGGGTCGAGATCGGGCGCGACCTTGAGGAACAACGGCGTCGTGCCCCGCGCGGCGATGCAGGCGGCGATGAGGTCGCGCAACGCCGCGCCATGCTGCAGATCGCGCAGGCCGGGGGTGTTGGGGCTGCTGATATTGATCGTGACGTAATCCGCGACCGTCGCGGCGTGGGTGACGCCGTGGACGTAATCGGCGATGCGGTTGGCGGCGTCCTTGTTCGCGCCGACATTGATGCCGAGAACGCCGTCGCGCTTGGCTGCGCGCGCGCGCGGCAACGCGGCGGTCAGGCCGCCATTGTTGAACCCCATCCGGTTGATGACCGCGCGATCCTCGATCAGGCGGAACAGGCGGGGTTGCGCGTTGCCCAACTGGGGCAGCGGGGTGAGCGTGCCCACCTCGACACCGCCGAAGCCCAGGCCGAACCAGCCGGGAATCGCGCGGGCATCCTTGTCGACGCCCGCCGCGAGGCCGACGGGGTTGGGGAAGTCGATCCCGGCGACGGTGGTGCGGAGGCGCGGGGAGGTTTCGATGCTGCCGGTCGGTGCGCCGACACGGCCCCATGCGCCAAGCGCGGCGACGGTCGCCTGATGCGCGCGTTCGGCGTCCATGCGGAAGAGGAAGGGGTGATACCAGCGCATGGGTGACGCTGATGGCAGCGTGCGGCGCGGGCGTCCAGATTTGTGAGGTCTTTCCCCGGTATTCCCGGTCCCCGGCGCAGGCCGGGGAACTGCGGAGAGGGAAAGTCCGCGCTTGCGAATCGCTCGCAAAGATAGCGGTTGATCCCGTCGCCGCGACGCACCATCTGCAATTGCGAACAATTTGGTCTGATTTACGCTATGCGCCTTTCCTCCCTTGCCGATTACGCGGTCGTGATGATGGCCGCTGCCGCGCGCCATTGTGGCGTCAGGGGCGGCGGGGTGGCGCGGCTGAACGCGACGATTCTCGCGGAGGAGACGGGCGTACCGCTGCCGACCGTGCAGAAGCTCGTCAGTCGGCTGTCGGCGGCCGGCCTGATCGAAAGCGTGCGCGGGACGGGGGGCGGTTTCCGCCTGTCGCGCCCCGCCGCCGCGATCAGCCTCGCCGATATCGTCGAGGCCGTCGAAGGACCGATCGCGCTTACCAATTGCGTCGATGAGGGTCGCCATGATTGCGCGATCGAGGAAAATTGCCGCGTCCGCCCGCATTGGAACGCGGTCAACGGCGCGGTGCGCGGGGCACTGGCGGGGGTCAGCCTCGCCACGCTCAGCGCCGCCCCAAAACCCATACCCCTGCCCGTGGAAGTGAACTGATGGCCACCAAGAACGCCGAAGCCTATGAGGCGATTTCGAAGACGTATGAATGGGGTTTCCATTCGGACATCGAACAGGATTTCGCGCCCAAGGGGCTCTCCGAAGAGACGGTTCGCTTCATTTCCGCCAAGAAGGGCGAGCCGCAATGGATGCTCGACTGGCGGCTGAAGGCCTATGCCAAATGGCTGACGATGGAATCGCCGGACTGGGCGAAGCTTGAGATCGATCCGATCGATTATCAGGACGCCTATTATTATGCCGAGCCCAAGGCGAAGCCGAAACTGGGTTCGCTCGATGAGGTCGATCCCGAAATCCTGCGCGTCTATGAAAAGCTCGGCATCCCGATCGCGGAGCAGAAATTGCTCGCGGGCGTCGAGGAGACGAACGACGATGGCACGCCCAAGCGCCGTGTCGCGGTCGACGCGGTGTTCGATTCGGTGTCGGTTGCGACGACATTCCGTAAGGAGCTGGAGAGCGCGGGCGTCATCTTCCGGTCGATCAGCGAGGCGATCAAGGAATATCCCGAGCTGGTGAAGAAGTGGCTGGGCAAGGTCGTGCCGCAGCATGACAATTATTTCGCGACCCTCAACAGCGCGGTCTTCAGCGACGGGACGTTCGTCTACATTCCCGAAGGCGTCCGCTGCCCGATGGAGCTGTCGACCTATTTCCGCATTAACGCCGAAAATACCGGGCAGTTCGAACGCACGCTGATCGTCGCGGAAAAGGGGTCGTATGTCTCTTATCTCGAAGGCTGCACCGCACCGATGCGCGATGAGAACCAGCTTCATGCCGCGGTCGTCGAACTCGTCGCGATGGACGATGCCGAGATCAAATATTCGACCGTCCAGAACTGGTATCCGGGCGATGAGAACGGCAAGGGCGGCATCTATAATTTCGTTACCAAGCGCGCCTTGTGCCAGGGCAAGAACAGCAAGGTCAGCTGGACGCAGGTCGAAACGGGCAGCGCGGTGACGTGGAAATATCCGTCCTGCGTGCTGGCGGGCGACGGGTCGGTCGGCGAATTCTATTCGGTCGCGGTGACGAATAACCGGCAACAGGCCGATACCGGCACCAAGATGATCCACCTCGGCAAGAACACCCGGTCGACGATCGTGTCGAAGGGGATCAGCGCGGGGCGCAGCGACAACACCTATCGCGGCCTCGTCCGCGTCGCGCCGACCGCGGAGGGGGTGCGCAACTTCACCCAGTGCGACAGCCTGCTGCTCGGCGATCAGTGCGGCGCGCATACCGTGCCCTATATCGAGGTGCGCAACCCTAGCGCGCAGATCGAGCATGAGGCGACGACGTCGAAGATCAGCGACGACCAGATGTTCTACGCGATGAGCCGCGGGCTCGACAGCGAGGCGGCGGTCGCGCTGATCGTCAACGGTTTCGCGCGCGAAGTGCTGCAGCAGCTGCCGATGGAATTCGCGGTCGAAGCGCAGAAGCTGCTCGGGATTTCGCTTGAAGGGAGCGTGGGATGACGGGGTTGGAAAATTCAGATTGTCTAGGAAATGACGTTGCTAAAAATTGAAAACCTGCACGCCGAGATCGACGGCAAGGAAATCCTCAAGGGCCTCTCGCTCAGCGTGAACGCGGGCGAGATGCATGCGATCATGGGGCCGAACGGCGCGGGCAAGTCGACCTTGGGCTATGTGCTCGGCGGGCGGCCCGGTTACGAGGTGACCGCAGGGTCGGTGACGTTCAGGGGGCAGGACCTGCTCAGCCTCGAACCGCATGAGCGGGCGGCGGCGGGGATGTTCCTCGGCTTCCAATATCCGGTCGAGATTCCGGGCGTGTCGAACGTCCAGTTCCTGCGCGAGGCCCTGAACGCACAGCGCGGCAACCGCGATGAGAAGCCGCTGTCGGGCGCGGAGTTCCTGAAGCTGGCGCGCGGTGAAGCGAAGCTGCTCGACATGGATGCCGAGATGCTCAAGCGCCCGGTCAACGTCGGCTTTTCGGGTGGTGAGAAGAAGCGCAACGAGATGGTACAGATGGGCGTTATCGACCCCGCCTTCGCGATCCTCGATGAAACCGACAGCGGGCTCGACATCGACGCCCTCAGGATCGTGGGCGACGGGATCAACCGGATCATGCGTGCCCCCGACAAGGCGGTGCTGCTGATCACCCATTATCAGCGCCTGCTCGATTATGTGAAACCCGATTTCGTCCACGTCCTCGACGATGGCCGTATCACGCGGACCGGCGGCGCGGAGCTGGCGCATGAGCTCGAGCGTGAGGGCTATGCCGGGGTGGCGGCGTGACCACGGCGGTTCTCGACCTTCCCTCGTCACGCGCGGAGGCGTGGCGCTGGGCTGACCTTGGCGCGCTGTCCGCTGCGGCGGCGCTGGCGCCGGTGGCGGCCGGGGAAGGGGATCATTTCCTCGACCTGCCGGGTGCGCGGTTGGTGTTCGTCGGCGGTGTGCTCGACGACGCGCGGAGCGATCTGGGCGGCGTGACGATCGAGGCGATCGGCGCGAGTGACCATGCGCTGGGCGCGCGCGCGGCGGGCGAAGGCTGGGCGCTGCGCGTCGACAGGCAAGCGGTCGCCGATCCGGTGCAGATCGTCCATGTCGCGACCGGGGGCGAGAACCATCTTCCCGCGACGATCGTGCTGGCCGAGGATGCGGTCGCGCAAATCGTCGAAACCTATGTCGGAGCGGGATGGAGCAACCGCTTCATGCGTGTCGAGCTGGCGGCATCGGCGCGGCTGATGCGCGCGGTGCGGATCGTCCAGGCGGCGGGCTTCGTGTCGTTGCGCGAAGAAGCGACGTTGGGCGCGGGCGCCAGCCTCGTCACGACGTTCCTCGGCGCAGGCGCGGCGGGATCGCGGATCGATGCGCAGATCGGGATCGAGGGCGATGCGGCTTTTGCCGAATATGGCGGCGCGCTGCTGACCGCCGATACCCAGCAACAGGAATGCGCGGTGCGCGTGCGCCACGATGCGGTCGGCGGACAGTCGCACCAGCTGTGGCGCGCGGTCGCGAAGGACCGGTCGACCGCAAGCCTGGCGGCGGCGGTAGAAGTCGCGCGCGATGCGCAGAAGACCGATGGCGAGCAGAGCTTGCGCGGGTTGCTGCTCGACCGGACCGCGACGGTCAATCTGAAGCCCGAGCTGGAGATTTTCGCGGACGACGTGAAGTGCGCGCATGGCGCGACGGTCGGCGAACTCGATGCGGCTGCGCTGTTCTACATGCAGAGCCGGGGCCTCCCGACCCCGCGTGCGGCCGCGCTGCTGACGCGGGCGTTCGTCGCGGACGCGCTCGGACGGATCGCTAACGAGACGGTGCGCGAGGCGTTCGAGGCGGACGCCGATGCGTGGCTGGCTGGGGCGCTATGATCGCGCCGTCCTGCACAGTGCTTTCCTACAACGCGCCGGTCGTGGATGATCGCCGCATGTCGCTGCACCGCCCCGCCACACGCCGCTCGGTTCGCGGGCAGATTGCTCGGCACAAATTACTGATTCCGTGTAATAGTCGTCAATGTCGCGACATTTATGTCACGGTTTGCGGGGGACATCGCTGATGGCCACCCGACCGACCGATCGCCCCCTCGACGCGCTCGCCGATTTCCCTGCTATTCCGGCGGGCTGGGCGTATCTCGATACGGCGGCGACGTCGCAAAAGCCGCAGAGTGTCGTCGATGCGATTACGCGGGGCTATGGCGAAACCTATGCCACCGTGCATCGGGGCGTGTACCAGCGCTCCGCGGACATGACGCTGGCCTATGAGGCGGCGCGGCGGCGGGTGGCGGACTTCATCGGTGGGCAGGCGGAGGAATGCGTTTTCGTCCGTGGCGCGACCGAAGCGATCAACCTTGTCGCGCACTGCTGGGCCGGGGAGCAGCTGAAGCCGGGCGACCGCATCATGTTGTCGATGCTGGAACATCACAGCAATATCGTACCGTGGCAAATGGTTGCGGAGCGGACGGGTGTCGCGATCGATGTCGTGCCGCTGACCGATGACCAGCGGATCGATCTCGACGCGATGGCGGCGATGCTGACGCCCGCGCACAAGATCGTCGCGCTGGCGCATGTGTCGAACGTCGTCGGATCGGTGCTCGACGCGACACGCGCGACAGAACTGGCGCATGGTGTCGGCGCGAAGATATTGCTCGACGGATGTCAGGCGGTGCCGCGCATCGCGGTCGATGTCGCCGCGATCGGGTGCGATTTCTACGTGTTTTCCGGGCACAAGCTTTACGGTCCGACCGGGATCGGCGTGCTGTGGGGGCGGGCCCACCTGCTCGACGCGATGCCGCCCTATCAGGGCGGCGGATCGATGATCGACAAGGTGACGTTCGCCAAGACGACCTATGCGCCGCCGCCGGGGCGGTTCGAGGCGGGGACGCCGCATATCGTTGGCGTGATCGGCCTGCACGCCGCGATCGATTATGTCGAAAACGTTGGGCTCGCGGCGATCCACGCGCATGAGACCGCGCTGGTCCGTGATACGCGCAGCGCGCTGGCGGGGCTCAATTCGGTGCGGCTGTTCGGGCCGGAGGATTCGGCGGGAATCGTCAGTTTTGCGGTCGAGGGGGTGCATCCGCACGATGTCGCCACCATCTTGGACGAAGAGCGCGTCGCGATCCGTGCCGGGCATCACTGCGCACAGCCGCTGATGGCGGCGCTGGGTGTCGAGGCGACCGCGCGGGCGAGTTTCGGGGTCTATAATGGCCCGGATGATGTCGCCGCGCTGGTGCGCGGGATAGAAAGAGTAACGAGGATTTTCGGATGAGCGACCGCATCGAAATCGAGGAAGTCGACAGCGTCGAGGCACCGCCCAGGGCGCGGGTCGAAACCGCAGGCGAGACGTTCGAGCGAAAGCGCGATTATCTGGAGGGGTTTCTGGCGCAGAAGCCCGCGAGCGATGCGCCCGGCGAACCGGGTGGCGAGGTGTATGAGGCGATCATCACCGCGCTCAAGGAAATCTACGATCCCGAAATCCCGGTCAACATCTATGACCTCGGGCTGATCTATGGCGTCGAGGTTACCGATGACGGCCATGCGACCGTCATGATGACGCTGACGACGCCGCATTGCCCGGTCGCCGAATCGATGCCTGCAGAGGTCGAACTGCGCGTCGGGTCGGTGCCTGGTGTCGGGCTGGCCGATGTCAATCTCGTCTGGGACCCGCCATGGGATCCGCAAAAGATGTCGGACGACGCGAAGCTCGAACTGGGGATGCTGTAATGGCGACAACATTACGTGCGCGGCCTGCTGCGCTCAACCTGACTCAGAGTGCCGAGGCACGGATTGCGGACCTGATGGCGAAGGCACCTGCGGACGCGATCGGGGTCAAGCTGTCGACGCCCAAGCGGGGCTGTTCGGGGCTCGCCTATTCGGTCGATTACGTCACCGAAGCAAAGGCGTTCGATGAGAAGATCGATACGCCCGGCGGGACGCTGTATGTCGATGGCGGATCGATCCTGTATCTGATCGGATCGACGATGGACTGGGCGGAGGATGACTTCACCGCCGGCTTCGTCTTCAACAATCCCAATGCGAAGGGTGCGTGCGGTTGCGGTGAGAGCTTCACGGTCTGAATATTACCGCAATCGCGGATCGGTCAGGGCGAGCGAAAACGCGACGAGTAGCGCAGGATCACAGCGTGCGCTCATAGACCTGATAGACCTTGTTGACGCGGCTATCGATCGTTTCGGCGATCGAGCGCATGCCCTGATTGTCGTCGAGAATCCAGCCAATCTCACCACGGCTCGCGCCATAGCGGCGGACCGAGGCCTCGCGGATATATTCGATCATCATGAAGGCGAGCTGGCTGGCCATACGCGATGACTTGAGTTCCTTGAGCACCCCCATCAACGGCACGCGCATCGTCCGCACCTTTGGCTTGCGCAGCCAGAGCAAAAGCTTCGCCCAGCCGAATGGCAGCAGGCTGCCGTTGAGCGGCGCGATGGCTTCGTTGAGATCGGGCAGCGTGATCATGAACGCGACGGGTTTGCCATCGAGCTCGGCGATGCGGATCAGGTCGTTGAAGACGATCGGTTTGAGTTTTACTCCGACATCCGCGATTTCGGGCGGGGTGAGGGGGACGAAGCCCCAATTGTCGCGCCACGCATCGTTGAGGATGTGGAGGATGATCGCGGCTTCCTCCTCGAACTTCGTCTTGTCGACCTGGCGTACCACGATGCGCGGATTTTTTTCGCCCGATTTGATGATGCGTTTGACGATCGGGGGAAATTCCTGGGTAATATCCAGCTCATAGGTCATGAGCTGCTTGACGGGCAGATACCCCGCCGCCTCGATCCAGCCGCGATATTCGCGCTTGGCATGGCCCATCATGATCGTCGGCGGGTGGTCATGGCCTTCGATGAGCAGGCCGGGCTCCTCCCAGATCGACATGCTGATCGGGCCGAGCGCGCGGGTCATGCCCTGATCGCGCAGCCAGCCCTCCGCCGTCGCGAGCAGCGTCTGAAAAATATCCTCGCGCGCCGCTTCCATCAGGCCCCATTGGCCGACGCCAGGGCCGAAACCCTGTTCGGCGGGCATGGTGAGCGCCAGCGTATCGATATGCGCGCTGATCCGCCCGACGACGCGGCCATCCTCTTCGGCGAGGAACAATTGCGCCTTGGCGTGGCTGAACCAGCCGTTTTTCTCGGGCGTGATCAGGCCGAGCGCTTCGCCTTTCAGCGGCGGCACCCAGTTCGGATCGTCGGCATACAGACGAAATGGCAGGTCGATAAACGTCTTGCGATCACCTTTGGTGATGACGGGCCGGATGGTGAGCGTGGTCGGCAAGGGGCGTCTCCGCGGAAATAGCTGCCGCGCTGTAGCCAGCAACCGTGGCGAAGGCGAGGCGGCAAACCCTAAACGGTGATCGCGCATAACGCTTTCTGTGATCGGGATTTCGCGGGGCCCTCGACCGCGACATCCCTCGAAATGCCACGCTGTCGCCACTATCTAAGGGCAATGGACCACGCCATGAACACCGCCATCTCGCTCGATCGGGACACAGCCGCGCCTGCGGTCGAGACACCCGCCATGCCGCGTCACCGCACCGCCGACGACAAGGCGATGCTGAGGACCGCTGCCGAATTGTCGCGCGATCTTCACGCGGCCCGGCCCGGCATCTATTGGGCGGACCTGATCGCCTCGGTCGTCATCGGCTATGGCGCGCTGGCGATCGCGCTGTTCGCGTCGGGCACCGCGATCGTCTTCGTCGCGGGGATCGTGTCGATGTTGGCGCTGTATCGCGGGATCAGCTTCATCCATGAAGTCAGCCACATGAAGCACAGCGCGCTGCCCGGTTTCCGGCTGGGCTGGAATTTGCTCGTCGGTATTCCGATGCTGACGCCCAGTTTCATGTATGAGGGCGTCCACACGCTCCATCATGCCAGGACGCGGTATGGCACGGTCGAGGATCCCGAATATCTGCCACTCGCGCTGATGAAGCCATGGACGCTGCCCGTGTTCATCATCGTGTCGGCGTTGGCCCCATTGGGGCTGTTGATCCGGTACGGCATTCTGTCGCCGCTGTCGGTCATCGTGCCGTCGATCCGCCGCGCGGTGGTCGAGCGTTATTCGGCGCTGGCGATCAACCCGCAATTCCGCCGCCGTGCGCCGGAGGGTGACGCGAAGCGACTGTGGAACCGTGTCGAGACGGCGGCGAGCCTGTGGGCGATCGCGCTGATCGTCATGACCGCGACGGGTATCATCCCGCTGCGGATGTTCGGGATCGGGTTCGCGATTTTCTCCGCGGTCGCGGTGGTCAATCAGGTCCGTACCCTGGTCGCGCATCTTTGGGAGAATGAGGGCGAGGCGATGACCGTCACCGCGCAATATCTCGATTCGGTCAATGTGCCGCCGCCGGTGCTGCTGCCAGCCCTATGGGCACCCGTGGGGCTGCGGTATCACGCGCTGCATCACCTGTTGCCTGGGGTGCCCTATCACTCGCTCGGCGAGGCACATCGGCGGCTGAATGCGGCGCTTGATGCGGATTCGCCGTTTCATCAGGCGAATTACAAGGGGCTGCCGGGACTGGTCGGCAAGATCGCGCGCAGTACGATGGTCGCGCGATAGGTCGGGCCTATTTATTCCTCGGTACGGATCAGCACGGCCTCGCCGATCAGGAAAAATAGCAGAAACGGTGCCCAGGCCGCCAGAAAGGGCGGATAGGCGCCCAGATTGCCCATCGCCAGCGCGAAATTGTCCGCGACGAAATAGGCAAAGCCAAGCGCCATGCCGATTACCGCGCGGACGAACAACTTGCCCGACCGCGCGATGCCGAACGCCGCGACCGCACCCAGGAGCGGCATCAGGATCGCCGACAATGGCCCCGACAACTTGTGCCACAACGTGCCTTCGAGCGCTTTGGTCGGACGTCCCGCGTCGTGAAGATCGCTGATCGCGGCGCGCAACGCCCAGAATGACAGGCCATCGGCGTTCACGCTGCCCAGCGTGAACTGATCGGGGCGGACATTCCTTGCCACGGTGACGGCGCCCAGCGGCTTCAACGTGCCGCTCGCCACGTCGAACCGGGTTGCGGGGGCGATGCTCCACCCGCCGGGCACACGGCGCCCACGCGGCGCGCGGACGATGCCGACGAGGTTGCCACCGGTACGGTCGTAGATGGTGATGTTGCCGAGTTGGGTCCGGTCGCCGCGTCCGCGCACCTGCGCGACGTCGATCAGGTCGTCGCCATCGCGCACCCAGACATTGCTGCGGTCACCGCGATCGATCGGTAACGGGCCGTAATCGACCGCCTTCCATTGATCGAGCGTCGCGGTCGCGCGCGTCGCGATGCGTTCGTTGAAGACGAAACTGACGAGCGCGACGCCGAGGCTGGCGAGGAGGAGCGGGGCGAGCACTTGATGCGCGGACAGCCCGGCGGCCTTGAGCGCGATGATCTCGCTATTCTGGTTCATCGTGATCAGCGTCAGGATCGTGCCGAGCAGGACGGAGAAGGGCAGCACGAACGCGACGATCTGTGGCATCCGAAGCCCGACATAGGTCAGGATCTGCGCCTGACCATTTCCCGGCACCGCGAGGATATTGCCCGATTCGCTGAGCAGATCGAGCGCCTGAAGGACGAGTACGATCGCGCCGAGAATCGACAGCGTGCGCACGAGAAACAGTCGCGACATATAGGCGGCGACGGTGCGTGACGGAAAGAATTCGATCAGGTGCTTCACGACGCGGCCTCCGCCTCTTCACGCGCCTTGCGGCGGCGCGTGGGCAGCCGGCTCGTCACAGCGCTCGCAATCTTGCTGAACGCGCGCTCGATCGCGCCGATCGGTTGGCCACCGGGGACATAGGCGATGGTGTAATACATCCACAGGACGAGCCCTGCGAAGATGGAAAAGGGCACCCACAAGGCGATGAGGGGGTCGATCCGCCCGAGTTCGCCGATCGCGGCGGCATATTCGTTTACCTTGTGATAGGTAACCAGCATCACGATCGCGAAGAATACGCCGAAGCCCGAATTCGATCGTTTGGGCGGGACACCGAGCGCAAGTCCCAGCATCGGCAGCAGGAACATCGTCGCGACCTCCGCGAGACGGAAATGGAATTCGGCGCGGCTTGAATCGCGCAATTCCTCCGTCGAGCCGCTATGCCCGGTACGCGCCAGTTCGGGGAGCGTGTATTCGAGATTACGGCCGCCACGGGTGCGGAAATTCTCATATTTTGGCAGCGGGATCGGCAAGTCGTGATTGCTGAACGTCAAGACGCGCGGCGTTTTGAAGTCGGCACGATCGTGGATCAGCGTGCCGTTGGTCAGGCGGAAGATGATCGTGTTGGGATCGTCGGTGGCCAGGAATTCGCCATGTTCGGCAGTGACGCTGATCGCATCGCCCGTCGGCGTCTTCGCCTGAACGAAGATACCGCTGAGGTCACGGCCCTTGTCCTTGCTCTGTTCGATACGCAGCGTCATCTTGTCGCCGAGATGCGTGAATTCGCCGACCTTGATCGAGGCACCCAGCGCGCCGGTCCTGAGTTCGAACCGCAGGCCCTCGTAATAATAGCGCGCGATCGGCTGGACATAGCCGACGATCGCGAGATTGAGCGCGGCGAGCACGATCGCGTAGTAGAATGGTACGCGCAGCAGCCGGTTGTAACTCATGCCGACGCCGCGCAGCACGTCGAGTTCCGAATTGGCGGCAAGACGGCGAAAGGCGAGCAGGACGCCGAGCATCAATCCGATCGGAATGCCGAGACCGAGATATTCTGGAAGCAGATTGGCGAGCATCCGCCAGACGACGCTGACCGGGCCGCCCTCCGTTGCCACGAAATCGAACAAGCGCCGAATACGGTCGAGGATCAGCAGCATTGCCGCAATGATCAGCGTGCTGAACAATGGCACCGCGATCAGCCTGGCCATGTAACGATCGATTGATTTCATGAGATGGGCAGGGCTCGGTCGGCTGCGGAAGGCGGGGGTATAGGCGGCGATCGCGGATGCGTCACGCTCTTATGCCGATTCGTGGCAGTCGCCCGCCAAGCTCCGATTACTCCGCGGCGATCAATTGCGAAGGGGCGGGGCGGTCGCGCGCCATCGCCTCCCCGATCGCGGATTCGAGTTTGGCGAGTGTAAAGGGCTTGCGCAGCAAATCGTGATCGCCAAATTCGCTCGCATTGGCCTCGCCCGCGTAACCAGTGACGAACAGGACCGCGACATGCGGAAAGCGCGGGCCGATGTCCGCGATCAGTTCGGGTCCGGTTTTTCCCGGCATCAGCACATCACACAGAATCAGGTCGACATCGCCGTGGTCCGCCAAAAGCCGTTCCGCCTTGTCCGGATCGTCGCACGCGATTCCCCGATGGCCCAGTTCCTCAAGCGCCCCCATGGTTGCGCCAAGGACGCGCGGATCATCCTCGACGACCAGGACGGTGAGCGTGCGCGCAGGGTCGGCGTTGGGTTGCAGATCGACGATTTCACCCACCCGTTCCTCCGCCATGTCGCGGGGAAGGTAGAGCGTGACCGTGGTGCCGGTGCCCATCGCGGTCTGGATCGTGATGACGCCATCGAGCTGTCGGACGAAGGCGAAAATCTGGCTAAGTCCAAGGCCGGTGCCTTTGCCCGCATCCTTGGTCGTGAAGAAGGGCTCATAGACGCGCTCGACGACTTCCGGCGTCATGCCGCAGCCATCGTCGATTACCGCGATCGCGACATAATCACCCGCCGAGCAATGGTCGATCTCATGCTCCGACAGCGTCGCGCAAGCGGTTTCGATCGTCAGGACGCCGCGCCCCGCCATCGCATCGCGCGCATTGACCGCCAGGTTGAGCACCGCATTTTCGAGCTGGACCCGATCGGCACAGACCCGCCATCCGTCGGACGCATCGCGCGTGACGATCGAAATCGCATCGCCAAGCGTCCGGTCGAGCAATTCGCTCATCCCGCCGATCAGGCCCCCAGCACGGATCGGTTCGGGCTTGAGCGAATCCTCCCGACTGAACGCGAGCAGACGACGCGTGAGCGCGGCGGCGCGATTGGCGCCGTCGGTGGCGTTGTCGATGTGACGGGTCGCGGTTAGCGGATCGGTCGTGACCGTGCGTTTGGCCAGTTCGAGTCCACCTAGCACGACCGCGAGCATATTGTTGAAATCATGCGCGATACCGCCAGTCAACTGGCCAACCGCCTCCATCTTCTGGACTTGGCGTAGTTTTCCCTCCTGAACGCGAAGTTCGCTCGTCGCGGTCTCGACCGCAGCGGCGAGTTCCTCGGCGCGTTCGCGTTCGATTTCGGCTTCGGCGCGCGCCGTCGCACGATCGCCCACCGCGCGCAGCGTCAGCCAACCCAGCGTAATGGCGCCGAGCACGATTAATATACCGAAGACCGCCAGAATTCCCGCAATCCTGCTCGATCGATCGACCGTGGCCATCGCATTGGCGGTACGCGCGCTGAGCAGCCCGCGTTCACGGTTGATGATCTCATCGAGCGTCTGGTCGATTTCCGTCAGCGATTTCGCCTCGCGCGCGCCGTAGTAGCGGGCAAGTGCCTGATTATACTTGCCATAGCGCGTACTGAGCGCTGTCAGCGACAGTTCCTCGCCCCGCCGAAGATAGGCATCGCGCAGCCGTTCGATCGCGCGTTTCTGCGGGTCGTTGTCCGCAGTCAGCTTGCCGAGCCGGTCGAGCTGCGTGCCCGCCAGTCGCCACTGGTCGAAATATATCTGGCCAAGCCGGTTGTCGGTACTGATAACATAGCGACCGAGCGATGCTTCGGAGCGGGCGATCGTGCCCGACAAGGTACGCGCGATGATCATGACATCATAGCTGTGCGCCTGCAGATCGAGCGCCTGATCGCGCTTGCGATTGGCATTGCCGAGCGTCACGATCAGGCCGACGAGCACCACCGCACCCAGCACGCCCATCACAACGAGCGTGATCATTCGCCAAACGGCGATGCGTCCCAGATCCCCCGGTGCGGTTTCGGCATCGTCCCGCGTCATGACGACCCGTTTATCCCACCAAGCCATCCTTGAAAAGCGATGTCCGTCGGCTCAGCCGACTGCACCCACGGCGCGTCCCGCGATGCGGAACATTTCGGTGACGCGCGATATCTGATCGGGCGTGTGTTCGGCGCAGAGCGAACAGCGTAGCAGGAACGTGCCCGCGGGCGTCGCGGGGGGGCGGGCCATATTAACGTACAGGCCGGCGTCGAGCAGCGCCTGCCACATCGTAACCGCTTGCTGCTGATCTTCCAGGATCACCGCGATGATCGCGCTTTCCGGCGTTTCGGTGCCGAGTTTGAACCCCATATCCTTCAGTGCACGATGAAGAGTGCGCGCATTGTCCCACAATTGCGCGCGTTTCCTGTCGGCGGTCATCAACTTGCGAATCGACGCGGCGGCGGTGGCGACGACGCTCGGCGGCAGGCTGGCGGTGAAGATATAGGGGCGGCAGGCGAGCCGGATCGCCTCGAACTTCGGATGGTTCGATACGCAGAAGCCGCCGACGGTGCCGACCGATTTGGAGAAGGTGCCGACGACGAAGT
>JAPKCG010000378.1 GCA_028823055.1 Sphingomonas bacterium | reverse complement strand
TCAACCCGTTCCTGTTTGCGGGGCAACAGCAGAGCGCGGCGGGCCTGGCGGCGCTGCAATCCGCTTCGGCGGAGGGGGTGCGGCTATACGGCGGCAAATATTCGGTGAAGCAGGTCGACGGATCGGTCGCGGGATCGTTGTTCCGCCTGCCCGCCGGGATGGTGAAGGTCGCCGCCGGTTTCGATTTCCGGCGTGAGGAATATGCGTTCGACGGCGACCAGCGTACCGTTAAGCGCGTCATCATTGCGGCGCCGTTCGACAACGGCAACGCCCTCGACGGGGTCAGCCGCGACATCAAGGCAGCATATGCCGAATTGCTGATCCCGATCTTGCCCAGCCTCGAACTGTCGGCGGCGGGGCGGATCGACGATTATACGGGATTCGGCACGACGACCAATCCGAAGGTGTCGGTCAAATTCCGTCCGTTCAAACCGATCATGTTCCGCGGATCGTACAACACCGCATTCCGCGTGCCGACGTTCAACCAGATCTTCAATCCGCAGACCGAATCGGTCTATACCGGGGCGGATTATGCCGATCCGCAGAATTGCACGAACGGTCAGGTGAACCCGGCGATCGGCTGCCCCTCACTCAGCCGCGCGATCAATATCCGTAACGGCGGCAACCCCAATCTGGGGCCGGAAACCGCCAAGGAATTTAGCGTCGGTGGCGTCTTCGAACCATCGCGGCACTTCAGCGTGTCAGTCGATTACTGGTCGATCAAGCGCGAAAATACGATCACCGTGTTGCCGTTGCAGACGCTGTTCACCAATTATTCGATCTTTACCGACCGCTTCATCCGTGACGCCAACGGCGTGCTGACGACGGTCGACCAGAGCTTTTCGAATTCCGGGACGACGCGCACCCGCGGGATCGATTTCACCGCTCGCGCATCGTTCGACGTCGCGCAAGGCACGCTGGCGGCGGGGATCGACGGGACGTATCTCGTCAAGAAGGACGAACAGGTAAACGCCGCCGCGACGGTGATCGATCAGCTCGGCGTCTATTCGCTGGCATCCGATCTGGGGCTGAAGTGGAAATACAACGCCTTCGTCGCGTATAATAATTCAGGCTGGACCGTCGCGCTGACGCAGATCTTCCGCGATGGTTACAAGAACCAGGTGTTGCCTGGCGTCGCGGCGGGAACGTTCGATCCGCCCAACGATGTCGATCGCGTTGCGAATTACATCATCTACAATCTGTCGGCGGGCTATGCGATCAATCCTGAATTCAAGATCACGTTCGGGGTCAAGAACCTGTTCGACAAGGACCCGCCCTTCGCGATCAGCTATGACAGCAACAATGGCAGCGGCAGCTCGTGGGAACCTCGCGTCGCCGACCCGCGCGGCCGCGCGTTCACGATGCTGACCGAGTTTAAATTCTAAGACGGCGTCATTTTCTGAAGACGTGCATATCGCGGGTCGGTCTTCTATGGCGGTGCCATGGAACTGACCCGCGCCAATGGCGAGAGATTAGCGAAAGAGGGTCTCGCCGCGTTGCGCGCTGGTGATCCGACGAGCGCGTACGCCGCCCTTGTGCAGTTAAAAAGCGGTGTTGTGGGAATGCCGACGCCTTGGCTGTTGATCGCACAGGCCGCTGAACGTATTGGCCGCGATGCCGAGGCAGAAGACGCGCTGGCCAGGTATCTGACCGAAGAACCCCGACATCTGGGCGCGCTGTTGATGATCGCGGCGCTCAAGCGACGCGGTGGCGATGAGCGCGCGGCACAAAGCTATTACAAGACTGCGCTGGCAATGGCCGCGTTGCCGACGACGACCGTCAGTCCCGTGTTGGTGCCGATGCTGCGCGAAGGCGAGGCGTTTCTGGCGGAATCAACCGCGCGGTTCACCGATCACCTGGAACAGGCGGTGACCAGGACGGGACTGGCCAAAGGCGCGGCGGGCGCGCGGGTTCGCGAGGCACTCGACCTGCTGCTGGGGCGGCGAGAGCTTTATCTGCAGCAACCATCGATGTTCTATTTTCCCGGCCTGCCCCAACGCGCCTTTTACGAGCGAGCCGAATTCGAATGGCTGCCCGCTATGGAAGCGGCGGTGGAGGCAATGCGCGGCGAGGCGCTCGCGGCCATGAATGGCGACGGCTTTGCGCCCTATGTCCAGACCAGCGCGGACCGACCGCCCCCGGCCAACCATCTGCGCGACGATCCAAATTGGAGCGCATATCATTTGTGGCGTGGCGGTGACGTCGTCGTGGAAAACGCATCGAGATGCCCGGTAACGATGGCGACGCTCGAAAACGCGCCGATACCGGTCATCGCCAAACGCTCACCCATGGCGATCTATTCGCTGCTCAAACCCGGCACGCACATTCAGCCGCATCACGGGATGCTCAACACGCGGCTGATCTGCCACATACCACTCATCGCGCCCGACGGGTGCGCGTTGCGGGTCGGCGCGGAGACGCGCCACTGGCGGCGAGGCGAAACGCTGATCTTCGATGATTCATTCGAGCATGAGGCATGGAATCGCGGCAACGACACCCGCGTCGTGCTGCTCTTCGAAATCTGGCGACCCGAAATCACCGCAGACGAACGCGCCGCGCTGACCGAAATGTTCGAGACGATCGATACCTATCAGGGTGTCGGCGTCGACCAGGGGTAAGCGCGATTACGCTAACCATTAAAAACCTGGTTCATGGCGTTGGTTCAATTGCCAGGAAGGTAGCGCGGCACCATATCCTGGGCATCCCGCTGAGCCCCATCGCGTTGCAACTGCCATTCGCGCGCGGTCATGCACACTTTGTTTCGGGCGACCATCGATCCAGTACGGACTGAGCTTTTGCAAATCTTGCGTTCGGATGCTGACTGCGATGACGCGGTGAACGACGCGTTCGCTGTTAATGGGGGCGGTGTGGCCGGACGCTTATCGGGCGGCAACTGCCAGAGTACCTGACCGTCCTGTACGCGAACGACCGTTCGACCGTCCGGCCCAAGATACGGACTGGTTCGACCGTAGGTGAGCAATAGCTCGCAACTGGCGTTGTCGAGCGCGAGATAGCCGCTGGTTTTCGCCACCTGACAATCAGTCATATTTCCCTTGCGATCGGTCGTCACCCGCACACCGACGACGCCTTCTTCTCCGCGACGCAGCGATTCGGGCGGATAATGGGAAAATTGAATTTGGTTATCAGTCCGGCGAACGTCCGGTTCCTGCGCGGCGGCCGGGAAAGCCGTTCCCACTGACATCATCATCACGCAAGCGAATGTCGAAAAACGTTGTTTCATGCCTGCTCCGCCCCATCGTCGAACGTCGATGCTAATGAGTCATGTCGTATCGCGCAAACTGCGATTTTAGGTCGATATCCCCTACTCGCTTTGCGCTGCTTATCTGTGCCAATGTAGC
>JAPKCG010000377.1 GCA_028823055.1 Sphingomonas bacterium | reverse complement strand
CGACGATGCCGAGGATGTCCGATTCCTTCATGATGAGCAGGTCTTCGCCGTCGACCTTGACCTCGGTGCCCGACCATTTGCCGAACAGGATCTTGTCGCCAGCCTTCACCTCGAGCGGGTGGACATCGCCTGCGTCGTTGCGCGCGCCGGTGCCGGCGGCGACAACCTCGCCCTCCTGGGGCTTTTCCTTGGCGGTGTCGGGGATGATGATCCCGCCAGCGGTCTTTTCCTCGGCCTCGACGCGGCGAACGAGCACGCGGTCGTGCAACGGACGAAAGTTCATTGCGGATACCCTCTTAGTTGGTTCGTGACATTTTTTTGGCACTCGACAGATTCGAGTGCCAGCACATCGGATATGTGTAGCCGTTCACGCGCCGTCAATGGGGGGAGTGGAGGATTTTTTATGCGGGGAGCGGACCATCGGGGGTAAGGCCGAGCGCGTCGCGGCGGTGCCATCGCCATAGCAGCATCGCCGATACCGCGGCCAGCCCCGCGGCGAGACCGAGCCAGATGCCGACACCCTCCAGCGGGGTACGGAAACCGAGGAACAGCGCAGTACAAAAACCCACTCCCCAATAACCGACCAGCGCGATCAGCATCGGGATCCGCGTGTCCTGCAAGCCGCGCAGTACGCCCGCCGCCACCGCCTGCGCGCCATCGACGAGTTGAAACATCGCGGCGATGACGAGATATTGCAGCGTCAGCGTGACGAGCCGCGCATTGGCGGGCGCATCGACATCGACATAGAGCGAAATGAAGAGTCGCGGGAACGACCAGATCAGGAGCGCGGTCAGCCCCATGAAACCGATCCCGACCGCCAGCGACACCCAGCCCGCCCGCGCCATCCACGCCCGGTCGCGCGCACCATACGCCATCCCGACGCGGATCGTCGCGGCCTGCGCGATCCCGAACGGAATCTGGAACGCGACCGCCGCGATCTGGAGCGCGATCGCATGGGCGCCGACCTCGGTCACGCCGAACAGGCCCATCAAAAACCCCGCCGAGCTGAACAATGCGCCCTCGAACGTCATCGTCAGCGCGATCGGCACGCCGAGTCTGACGATCTCCATCAACCGCGACCATTCGGTGCGCCACCATTTGCCGAACAGGCGATAACGGCGGATGCGGCGGTCGGTGACGAGAATGACGACATAGGCGAGAAGCATCGCGACGCTCGTCGTGACCGACGCGATCGCCGACCCTTCGAGGCCGAGCGCGGGAAAGCCCAGATTGCCGAAGACGAGCAGCCAGTTGCCGATCAGATTCACGACAAGCGCCAGCGCGGTGACCGCGGTCGCCCAGCCGGGACGCCCGAGCGCGGCGGCGGTAACCCGCATCGCCGCCGCCGCGATCGAGGGAATCATCGCGAACAACAGGATGTCAAGAAACGCCCCCGTCCGCGCCGCAACGACGGGGTCCTGTCCCGCCAGCCGCAGCAACGTCTCGCCATTCGAAAGCAGTAGGAGGAATGGCAGCGAACCGACGACCGACAGCCACATCGCCATGCGAAAGGACCGCCTGACCTCTCGCACCGCATGGCGGCGGCGGCCCAGTTCCGCCGCGATCACGGGCGCGGCGGCCCCGACCAGCCCGACCAGCGCCCACATTATCACGGCATAGAGATAGACGCCGAGCGTCGCGGCGGCGAGTTCGACCGTTCCCAATCGCGCGACGAACACGACATCGATCGCATAGACCGCCATCTGAAGCAGGTTCGCCGCAACCAACGGACCCGCCAGCGCGACGAGCGCGGCGAGCTCCCCGCGCGCGGTGGCGGGCGCACGAACGGGTGCGGGGCCGCTGGACCGGGAGATGACGAGCGTGGTCATGGCGGCGCGGCTGTAGCAGGCGATGCGACACGATGCGCGGGGTTTCGTCGGTGGCGGGGACGCTCTTCTCCCCGTCATTCCCCCCGGCGCGGGGATGACGGGCTTTGGAATAGAGCCCCTCGCCACAAATAACCGTATTGCTCCGCTATGGCACTTGGCGCTAAGCCGCAGGTCGATTAGGAGAATGACGTGAAGCTTGTCCGTGGCGCATGGAAATTGCTGGTGGCGATCAAGGACGGGCTGGTCCTGATCGCGATGCTGTTGTTCTTCGGCCTGTTGTTCGCGGCGCTCAATGCGCGGCCCGGTGCGAAGCCGATCAAGGATGGCGCACTCGTCCTCAAACTCGATGGGCCGATCGTCGAACAGCCCGAGGAAATCGCGCCGTTCGCGGCGCTGTCCGGGCCGATGCCCCGGCAATATCGCGCCCGCGACCTGATCCGCGCGATCGAGGCGGCGCGCACCGACGACCATGTCAAGGCGCTCGTCCTCGACCTTGACGGGTTTGGCGGAGCGTACCCCGCGACGCTCAACGATGTTGCGACCGCGATCCGCCATTTCCGCGATACGAAAAAGCCCGTGCTCGCCTATGCGACCGGCTATACCGATGGTGGCTATCGCCTTGCCGCCGCCGCGAGCGAGATCTGGATCGATCCGATGGGCGCGACCCTGTTCATGGGGCCGGGCGGCAACCAGCTTTACTATAAGGGTCTGATCGACAAGCTGGGCGTCAACGCGCACGTCTATCGCGTCGGCAAGTTCAAATCCTTCGTCGAACCCTATACCCGCGCCGACCAGAGCCCCGAGGCGCGCGAGGCGAGCCAGGCGCTTTATGGCGTGTTGTTCGCGCAGTGGCAGGAGGCGATCAAACAGCTTCGCCCCAAGGCGCAGATCGCGACCTTCCTGACCAATCCCGAGGCCCCCGTCCTGGCCGCGAATGGCGATGTGGCCAAGGCCGACCTCGCCGCCGGCATCGTCGACAAGCTGGGCGACCGCACCGCGTTCGGTCGCCGCGTCGCGCAGGTTGCGGGCGGCGATGACGACAAGCCCGCAGGCTATTTCACCGGGATCGATTACGACGATTACGTCACCGCGCACCCGCTGCCGACCGCTGGCGATGCGATCGGCGTCGTGACGATCGCGGGCGAGATCGTCGATGGCAAGGGCGGACCGGGCGAAGCGCATGGCGACACGATTTCGCGCGCGATCCTGAAAGGGCTCGCCAAGAAGGACTTGAAAGCGCTCGTCGTCCGCGTCGATTCGCCGGGTGGGTCGGTCCTCGCCTCCGAACAGATCCGACAGGCGATCATGGAGGCGAAACGCCAGAAGCTGCCGATCGTGGTGTCGATGGGCGGACTTGCGGCATCGGGCGGTTATTGGGTGTCGACCCCGGCTGACGTGATCTTCGCCGAACCATCGACGATCACCGGGTCGATCGGGATTTTCGGCATCATCCCGACCTTCGAAAATACGCTCGCCAAGATCGGCGTCACCAGCGACGGGGTGAAGACGACGCCGCTGTCGGGGCAGCCCGA
>JAPKCG010000031.1 GCA_028823055.1 Sphingomonas bacterium | reverse complement strand
GCGGTCGAGGAAGTCCTCTATCCCGCGATGGAGGACCGCGCGCTCGACCTGATGATCGGTGAGGGGCCGTCCGCGCGCAGCGTGCGGATCGACCTGCCCCGCTTCACGCTCGTCGGCGCGACGACGCGGCAGGGCCTGCTGACGACGCCGCTGCGCGATCGGTTCGGCATCCCCGTCCGCCTGCAATTCTACACCGTCGAGGAACTGACCCGCGTCGTGACCCGCGCCGCCGGACTGCTCGACCTCCATGTCTCCCCCGATGGCGCGGCGGAAATCGCGCGACGCTCACGCGGCACCCCGCGCATTGCCGGCCGCTTGCTGCGCCGCGTGCGCGATTTCGCCAATGTCGCGGGCACCCGAACCGTCGATGCGAAGGCGGCGGATGCGGCGCTCAACCGGCTCGAAGTCGACGCGCTCGGCCTCGATGCGATGGACCGGCGCTACCTCATGATGATCGCGGACATCTATCGCGGCGGCCCCGTCGGCGTCGAAACGCTGGCGGCGGGCCTCAGCGAGCCGCGCGACACGGTCGAGGAAGTCATCGAACCCTATCTCATCCAGCTCGGCCTGATTGCGCGGACCGCGCGCGGGCGGTGTCTGAACGCGGGCGGATGGAAACATCTCGGCCTCAATCCGCCCGCCGGGTCGCAGGATGGTTTGTTCGATAATGGTTAAGTGCGTCGTGGCGGGCGCCGATACGATCTGGTAGCACCCCCGTCATGCCCGTTTCGGCCGCCGCCTCCGCCCGCGAAATCCTGACCCGCCTCCACGACGTGATGGCGGGCCGCAATCCCGCGCAGGCGAAACTCAACGCGGTCGTCGATATCATCGCGGAGGCTTTGGATAGCGAGGTCTGCTCGATCTATCTGCTGCGCGAGGGGCTGCTGGAACTCTATGCGACACGCGGCCTGTCCGAAGAGGCGGTCCACGTCACCAAGCTCGCGATGGGCGAAGGCCTGGTCGGCACGATCGCCGAAGATGCCGAGGTGCTCAACCTCGACGAAGCCGCCAGCCACCCCGACTTCGCCTATCGCCCCGAAACGGGCGAGGAACGCTTCCACAGTTTTGCCGGCGTTCCCATCATCCGCCGCGAACGCGCCGTCGGCGTGCTGGCCGTGCAGCATATCGAACAGCGCGCGTATCAGAATGTCGAGATCGAAGCGCTGCAGACCGTGGCGATGGTCCTGAGCGAACTCATCGCGAATGCCGGGCTGATCGATACGACCACAACCGGCGCGGACCGCGTCTTGTCGACCGCGGCGGTGCGGATCGGCGGACAAAAGCTCGTCGATGGCATGGCATCGGGCTATGCCGTGTTCCACCAGCCGCGCATCGTCGTCGAACATACCGTCGCCGAGGATACCGACGCCGAACGCCATCGCGTCTATGCTGCGTTCGACAAGATGCGCGACCAGATCGAACGCATGACCGCGCAAGCCGAATTCGGGGGCGGCGGCGAACATGAAGAGGTGCTCCAGACCTACAAGATGTTCGCCTATGACGAGGGCTGGGCGCGCCGCATCAACGAGGCGATCGATTCCGGCCTGACCGCAGAGGCGGCGATCGAGCGCGTCCAGCAACGCACCCGCCAGCGGATGCGCCAGATCGACGACCCCTTGCTCGCCGACCGGATGCACGATCTGGAGGATCTGGCGAACCGTTTGCTGCGCATCGTATCGGGTCAGATGGGCACCGCCGCACAGATGGGGCTGCGTCAGGATACGATCCTGATCGCCCGCAATCTCGGCCCCGCCGAACTGCTCGAATATGACAAGCGGCGGCTGAAGGGCGTGATCCTCGAAGAGGGTTCGCTGACCGCGCACGTCACGATCGTCGCGCGCGCGATGGGCGTCCCCGTGCTGGGCCGTGCGCGCGGCATCCGGCAATCGGTGGCGGAGGGCGACATGCTGCTCCTCGATGTCGGCGAGGCGGCGGTGTTCGCGCGCCCGTCCGCGACGATGGAGGAAGCGTTCGAGGCGCGACTGACGCTGCGGCAAAAACGCAAGGCCGTGTTCGCCGCGCTGCGCGACGTGCCCCCCGTGACGCAGGACGATCATCGCGTCACCCTGATGGTGAATGCGGGGCTGCGCGACGATGTCGCCGCGCTCGACATTACCGGCGCGGACGGCATCGGGCTGTTCCGCACCGAATTCCAGTTCCTCGTCTCCGCCACCCTGCCCCAGCGTGAACGCCAGCAGCGTTTGTATCGCGAGGTCATGGACGCCGCGGGCGACAAACCCGTGATCTTCCGCACGGTCGACATCGGCGGCGACAAGGCGCTGCCCTATCTGACGCATGACAATGGCGAGGAAGAAAACCCCGCCATGGGCTGGCGCGCGCTCCGTCTCGCGCTCGAACGCGACGGCCTGATGAAGGCGCAGGCGCGCGCGCTGCTTGAGGCGGCGGCGGGGCGCACGCTCCACGTCATGTTCCCGATGGTCAGCGAGGTGTGGGAATTCGACGAGGCCAAGGCCTTGTTCGAGGCGCAACGCGCCTGGATCGCGGGGCGTGGCCGGCGCCTGCCGCTCGACGTTCGCTATGGCGCGATGCTCGAAGTGCCCGCGCTCGCCGAACAGCTCGACATGCTGCTCCCGCGCCTGCAATTCCTGTCGATCGGGACGAACGACCTGACGCAGTTCCTGTTCGCCGCGGATCGCGCCAATCCCAAACTCGCCGAACGATATGATTGGCTCAGCCCCGCGATCCTGCGTTTCATCGCGCGTGTTACCGGACCTTGTCACGAAGCGGGCGTCAAGCTCGCGGTGTGCGGCGAAATGGGCGGACGCCCGCTTGAGGCGATGGCGCTGATCGGGCTCGGCATCGACCGACTGTCGATCACACCTGCCGCGGTCGGGCCGATCAAGGCAATGGTGCGCAGTCTCGATCGCGGCGCGATCATGCGGCACATGACGACATTGCTCGCGGACCCGCCGCGCGACATGCGCGCGAACCTGATCGACTGGGCAACGCGCGCCGGGGTCGATCTGGCGTAAACCACGGATTTAAGCCGGACAGCGCGTTGACATGCGTTAATCGCTCTGGGAAACAAAAGGTGCGGGATCGGGCTGCCCCCGCAAAGGATGTGCGAATGGACGATGTCGAAACCGAGGCGCCGACTGGCCCAACCCCGCCACAGGATGCGAAGGCGATGCTGCGCGCCGCGCGTGAGGCGAGCGGCCTGACGCTGACCGAGGTCGCGACCCGTACTCGCGTTCCCATCCGCCATCTCGAAGCACTCGAAGCGGGCGATTATGCGACGCTGCCATCGCCGACCTATGCCGTCGGTTTCGCTCGCGCCCATGCTCGTGCGACCGGGGGGGACGAGGTCGAAATCGCGCGCGTCGTCCGTACCGAGCTTGACCGGATCGGGCCACGCACGCCCGAATATGTCCCCTATGAAACCGCCGATCCGACGCGCGAGCCGTCGCGCAATGTTGCGGTCATCGCAGCGGGGCTCGCGCTGGCGGTGCTGATCCTCGCCATCCTGTTCTACGGCACCAACTTTTTCTCGGGCGGGTCGCGGAACGACACCGTTGCGACGCAGCAGGTTGCGACTGCGCCTGCTCCTCCGGTGACCGCCGCACAGGTCAAGCCGACTCCGCCGACCGGGGGGCAGGTGACGCTGACCGCGACCGACGAGGTGTGGCTGCGTGTCTATGACGCCGACAACAAGACGCTCTATCTCGGCACGATGAAGCCTGGCGACCGTTACGACGTTCCCGCCGATGCGAATGATCCGATGATCAATGTCGGTCGCCCCGACAAGTTGCAGGTCACACTCAACGGCGCGAATACGCCGCCACTCGGCAGCGGCGAACGCGCGATCAAGGACGTTCGGGTTAGTGGTGCGGCGATCGCCGCGCGCGTCAACGGCACACCAGAACCGGCTTCCGACGCCGCAGCCTCATCGGCCGCGGCATCGAGCGGATCGACCGGCGGCAATGCGCCGACCCCGCGCCAGACGACGCAATCGGCGCGACGCACACCACCGGCGGCACCGCGCCTCACCGAAACCCAACGCGCCAATATCGAGGCCGCACGCGCGTTGAAGGCGGGCAACCGGCCCTAATTATAGAGGACATAGCGGGCCGACACGCTAAGACTGGCGTCCGAGTCGTGCTTGTGACTATGGTAAACACCATCAATCATCGTCCACCGGGGGCTGTCCGACCCATGCGTCATCTGTTCATCGTCCTGGCCAGCGCGGCCAGCATCATTCCCACCACCGCGATGGCGCAGAATATCGAAGGTCGCGTCGGCAAGCTCGAAAGCGAAATGCGCGCGGTCCAGCGCAAGGTGTTTCCGGCGGGCGCGGGCACGCTGATGCCCGAAATCGTCGCGCCGCAGGGCTCGGCGCAGATTGGCGGCACGCCTGCGACCAGCGCGATCGCCGACTTGACGAGCCGCGTCTCGACGCTCGAACAGCAACTCGCCACGATGACCAACCAGATCGAACAGGCGGGCTATAATCAGCGCCGCCTGCAGGATCAGTTCGAGGCGTATCGCCGCGCGACCGATGCGAAGATCGCCGCGCTCGGTACGCCTTCGCCCGCAGCGCCTGTCGCCGCATCCGCCCCTCCCCCGGGCCCCGTCCCCGCCGCGAAGGCCGCAGCGAAAACGACGCTTGAGGCACCCAGGGTCGCCAGCGTCGCGGGCGTCGAAAAACCGTCGACCGGCGATGCCGCCGAAGACGACTATATCTACGGCTTCCGCCTCTGGGACGCGAAGAAATATCCCGAAGCCGAAGCACAGCTCAAAAAGGTCGTCGCGACCTATCCCAAGAGCCGCCGGGCAAGCTACGCGCAGAACCTGCTCGGCCGCGCCTATCTCGACGAGGGCAAACCCAGCCTCGCCTCGATGGCCTTCTATGAAAACTACAAGAAGATGCCCGAGGGCGAACGCGCGCCCGACAGCCTCTATTATCTCGCCCAGGCGCTGGTGAAGCTGAACAAGCCCGCCGACGCGTGCAAGGTCTATGGCGAGTTGACCGATGTATATGGCAACAAGATTTCCGCAGGGATGAAGGCCGATGTCGAGAAGGGTCGGACCGCCGCCAAGTGCAGCTGATCCGTTCGCTGCGGCGACCGACCGGTTCCGCGACGATCTGACCTCGCTGCAACTCGACGATGACGCACCGTTGCTCCTGGCGGTATCGGGGGGCGCGGACAGCATGGCGATGCTGGCGCTCGCGCACGCCGCCGCTTTGCCCGGCGGCATCGCGGTGGCGACGGTCGATCACCGCCTCCGTGCCGACGCCGCTGCCGAGGCGGGGCTGGTCGCCGATTACAGCGCGACGCTTGGCGTGCCCCATGTCACGCTCACCCCCGCCGATCGGATCGCGGGCGCGAGCATCCAGGCGCAGGCCCGCGCCGCGCGCTATGCGCTGCTTGCGGATCACGCACGGCATATCGGTGCGGCAGCGATCGCGACCGCGCATCATGTCGACGATCAGGCCGAAACCTTCCTGATGCGGGCCGGGCGCGGGTCGGGACTGTCGGGGCTCGGCGGCGTCCGCACCACGACGGAAATCAACGACGCGCGGATCGTGCGCCCGCTGCTCGACTGGCGCCGGGCCGAGCTGCGCGCGATCGTGCGCCGCCGCGACATCCCCTTTGTCGACGACCCTAGCAACCGCGACCCCGCGCATGACCGCACGCGCTATCGTCAATTGCTCGATGCCAATGAATGGCTCGGGCCTGCGCAGATCGCCCGCAGCGCGATGGCGCTGGCGGAAGCGGATGCGAATATCCGCGCGATGGTCGATTGGGCGTGGCGAACGCGGACCATATCCACCGGCTCCCTCGTCGACATCGACATCGACGGCCTGCCGCGCGAACTGCTTCGCCGCCTCGCCCGCCGCGGCGTCGCGACGGTGCGCGACAGGGCCGGGATCGCCGAACCCGCCTTTGGTGAGGCCACCAATGTCGAACCGTTGCTCGACGCGCTCGCCGATGGTCGTCGCGCCAGCCAGTCGGGCGTTACCGTCGCCGCGCAGGGGACGCGCCACGGGATGAGGTGGCGTTTCCGGCCCGCCCCACCGCGCCGGGGCCACTGACCGCCACTTTCTCATTGTCGCCGTGGCTTTGTTCCATTGCCATTAACCTGGGGACGCCTATCTTGATTCGGTGAAAGGTCCCAGATGAACGACAACGAAAAACAGCCCGGCACCGATGGCAATGGCGGGGGTGGTCCCAATCCCTGGATGAAGAGCTTGCTCGTCTGGGTGGCGATCCTGTTCGGGCTGGCGATTTTCGTCACGATGATCGATGGCCGCGGCGCTTCGGAAAGCGCGGGCGCGATCCCCTATTCGCAATTTCTCGACAAGGTCGATGAAGGCACGGTCAAGGATGTCGCGATCGGTCGCGACGTCATCACCGGCACCTATTCGAGTGGTGAGAAGTTCAAGGCTTATCCGATCCAGGATTCGACGCTTGTCCAGCATCTGCGCGAAAAGAACGTCACGATTTCGGCAAAGCCCGATGAGGGCACGTCGATCTGGATGATGTTGCTCTATCAATCGCTCCCGTTCCTGCTGTTCCTCGGCATCGCGTTCTTCGTGCTGAAACAGATGCAGAAGAATACCGGCGGCGGCGCGATGGGCTTCGGCAAGAGCCGTGCGAAGATGCTGACGCAAAAGGAAGGCAAGGTCACTTTCGAAGACGTCGCGGGCATCGACGAAGCGCGCGAGGAACTCGAGGAAATCGTCGAATTCCTCAAGGACCCGACCAAATTCGCGCGCCTCGGCGGCAAGATTCCCAAGGGCGCGCTGCTCGTTGGGTCGCCCGGCACCGGCAAGACCCTGCTCGCCCGTGCGATCGCGGGCGAGGCTGGCGTGCCGTTCTTCACCATTTCGGGGTCGGACTTCGTTGAGATGTTCGTCGGCGTCGGTGCAAGCCGCGTCCGCGACATGTTCGAACAGGCGAAAAAATCCGCGCCCTGTATCGTCTTTATCGACGAAATCGATGCGGTCGGTCGCCATCGCGGCGCCGGCCTTGGCAACGGCAATGACGAGCGCGAACAGACGCTTAACCAGCTGCTCGTCGAAATGGACGGGTTCGAGGCGAACGAAGGTATCATCATTATCGCCGCGACCAATCGTCCCGACGTGCTCGACCCCGCGCTACTGCGTCCGGGCCGCTTCGATCGTCAGGTGGTCGTTCCTCGCCCCGATATCGAGGGGCGGATCAAGATCGTCGAAGTTCATATGAAGAAAGTGCCGCTGGCCCCCGACGTCGACGCCCGCGTCATCGCGCGCGGTACGCCTGGTTTCTCGGGTGCGGACCTCGCCAACCTTGTCAACGAAGCTGCGCTGACGGCGGCGCGCAAGGGCAAGCGGCTGGTCGCGATGGCCGAATTCGAAGAGGCCAAGGACAAGGTCATGATGGGCGCCGAACGCCGCAGCATGGTCATGACCGAAGATGAAAAACGGATGACCGCCTATCATGAGGCTGGCCACGCGATCGTATCGATCCACGAACAGGCGTCCGATCCGATTCACAAGGCGACGATCATCCCGCGCGGTCGGGCGCTGGGCATGGTCATGCGGCTGCCCGAACGCGACTCGTACAGTTATCACCGCGACAAGATGTATGCGAACCTCGCGGTCAGCATGGGCGGTCGCGTCGCCGAGGAAGTGATCTTCGGTTACGACAAGGTGTCGTCCGGCGCGTCGTCGGACATTCAATATGCCACCGGTCTCGCCCGCGACATGGTCACAAAATGGGGCATGTCGGACAAGGTCGGCCCGGTCGAATATGCGCAGCCCGAGGGGGAAACCTATCTCGGCTATTCCTCGTCGCAGCCTGCGCGGATGTCGAACCAGACCGCGCAGCTGATCGATGATGAGATCAAGACGATCGTCGAGGGCGGGCTCAACCGCGCCAAGCAATTGCTGACGGATCACATCGACCAGCTTCATCTGCTTGCGGGTGCGCTGCTCGAATATGAAACGCTGTCGGGTGACGAGATCAAGAAACTGATCGCTGGCGAGGAAATCGGCCGAATCGATTCGGGACCGAAGACCGATGTTCCGCGCGCGGGCACCTCGATTCCCAAGACGCGCCGCCCCAGCGGTCCGTTCGGAACCCCCTCCCCGCTCGGTGCGTGATGTTCAGCCTGTCGTCAGGCCCATAGCAGTAAATCGGCGGCATTTCTTTTCCCGGAGTGCCGCTCACGACCTGGATCAGCACGACCAGCACCACCGTCCGCACGACGGCGGATACCCGGCTGAGCCGATATGTCCCCTTGAGGTGTCGATAAAGGTGCCACACCGCGATGGTCGCGCCGATCGTCAGCGCGGCAGAACTCGCAAGACCCAGCACGCCCGCCACCGTGAGCGCGACCATCATCAACGACATGAATGCGATCGAATAGGTAACGAAGACCGCGTGATCGTACAGGTGAAATTGGCGCCGCCAAAAGAACAACAGCCACATGAATGGCAGCGACAACGGGATCAGCAACCACGAGAATTTATAGCTGTTCGACTGTAGCTTGTAGAGCATCAGCCCCGGATTGGTCCGCCATTTGGCGATCCCATGGTCGAGCCGATGCCACCCGGTGTGAAAATCCTCCCCCGTGCCCGGCTGGCGAAACGCGGCCGGCACGTCCGATATCGCCGCCAGATCCTCGTCGATCTTTGCGATTCTCTTATCCAGCACGGCGCGTTGCGGATCGCCGCTGGCAAGCGCATTGCGGGCGATGACCACCGCGCGGCGTTCGGCGGTGCTCTGTTCGACCGCGGCCTTGATCCCCTGTTGAAAATTCGTGCTGCCGGGTATCTCGGTCGGTGCCGCAATCCCCAGGATCGACAGAACCGCAAACATCATGAAGATCGAAAATAGAAACACCGCCATCGGCGACACGAACCGCGCCCGCTCGCCCTCGATATAACGTCGCGTCAAATCGCCCGGACGCCAGGCCAGCAAAGGGATGGTGCGAAAGATCTTGCCATCGGCATGCAGCACACCATGCGAGATTTCGTGCCAGATCGCCCCCATGGTGCGATGGACATGTGCGCTTTGCCCGCAGGCATGGCAATGTTCGCCGATCAACCGCGTCCCGCAATTGAGACAGATGCCCCGATCCGCGCCATCACGATTCGCCGTGGTCGACACATCTGCACCGCTGTTCGTGACAATGTCCCCAACCACTGCGATATCCCCCGATAATGACGTGGCTATATCAACGTGACCCCGCCTGCGCGAGGGAGACCAGTTCGTCGCCGGCGATCGCGCCATGATGCGCCGGACCGGCGTGCTCGGCGGATCGTTCAACCCCGCACATCGCGGTCATCGCGGCATTACGCTAGCCGCGATCCGCGCGCTCGCGCTCGATGAGGCGTGGTGGTTGGTGTCGCCGGGCAATCCGCTCAAATCGGGGGCCAAGGACATGGCACCGCTCGCGATGCGGCTCGCCTCGGCGCGCGCGATGGCGCGGCGCGCGCCAATCCGCGCGACCGATATCGAGGCGCGGATGAAGACGCGCTACACGGTCGACACGATCCGCGCGCTCCAGCGACGCTATCCCAAACGCCGCTTCATCTGGCTGATGGGGTCGGACAATCTGGCGCAGTTCCATCGCTGGCGCGACTGGCGGCGGATCGCGCGCACGATCCCGATTGCGGTGATCGCGCGTCCGGGCTATGAAGGCGCTGCCCACGCGGCCCCCGCGATGGGTTGGCTGCGGCGCTTCCAACGACCCGCAGACCAGGCGAAGAGCTGGACGACGTGGAGATTGCCGGCACTTGTGCTGTTGCGCTTCCGACCCGACCCGACCTCCGCAACGGCCGTCCGCGCGGCCGATCCCGACTGGACACGGCAATTCCGCCATCCGGTCGCGCCGACCCGGCACCCGATACAGGAGTAACCTTGGCTAACCCCACCCCCGCCCCGCGAGCATCCAGCCCCGACGAGATCTAGGCGCTGCACACGCACGTGATGCAATCGCTCGACGACGACCAGGCAGTCGAGACGATCTCGATCCCGCTCGCGGGCAAATCATCGATCGCCGATTACATGGTCATCGCCAGTGGTCGCTCGACGCGCCAGGTCGCCTCGATGGCGCAAAAGCTGTCAGAGCGGATCAAGGCGGAAACGGGCCGGATTTGCCGGATCGAAGGATTGCCGACCGCCGACTGGGTGCTGATCGACGCCACCGACGTCATCATCCACCTGTTCCGCCCCGAAGTGCGCAGCTTCTACAATCTCGAAAAAATGTGGCAGTTCGGCGATGCGCCGTCCGCCGCGGGCGGCTTCAGCGCGCCGTTATCGGGACCGATGTAAATTCTTCTCCACATCGTCGCGCGGGGAAAGATCGGGCGGTCGAGCGAGGCGGACCTCGTCGATCGCTATCTGAAACGCATCGCCTGGCCGACCCGCGTCACCGAACTTCCCGATCGAGGCGGGAAGCTGCCCGCGCTCGATGCGGGAACGCGCCGTATCATGCTCGACGAAACGGGGGAGGTATTGGGCTCGGTCGATTTCGCCCGACGCCTCGAACGCTGGCGCGACGACGGGGTGCGCGAGGCGCGGTTCATGATCGGTGCCGCCAACGGATTCGACGATGTCGATCGCAACGACGCCGACTTGCTCCTCTCGTTCGGTCGCGCGACCTGGCCGCACCTGCTTGCCCGTGCGATGCTTGCCGAACAGCTCTTCCGCGCCACCAGCATCCTTGCCAACCACCCCTATCATCGCGAAGGATGACGCGATGCGGATCGCGGGGGTCGCCTTGTTATTGTGTCTGGGGACGAGCGCCGCCGCGCAATTGCCGTCGCTCGCCGATCAGCAGGCGCGGCTGGTGACCGCAAAGCAGGAGGCCGAAGCCGCCGCCCTGCGCGCGCGTGAATTCGATAAACTCGCCAGCGCCGAACGCACCGCCGCCGACCGCGCCAAAGCGCGGGAGCGCGCTCTTGCCGCCCGCGTTTCCGCCAGCGAAGCAAAACTCTCTGCGGCCCAAGCGCGTGCGGCGATCGTCGACCGGTTGCTCGCGGAGCAACGCGCGCGATTGGGCGCGGCGCAAGCGCCCGCCGCCCGGTTGCTCGCCGCTCTCCAATCACTCGCGCGCCGCCCCGCGGTCGCGGCGATCGCGCAGCCGGGATCGGTCGACGACCTCGTCCATGTCCGCGCGGTGTTGGGCAGCGCACTGCCACAAATTCGCGCGCAGACCGCAAGCGTACGTGCCGAGGTCGATACGACGCGGCGCTTGCAACGCGCCGCCGCGCTCGCCGCCACCGGGTTGCGTCAAGGCCGTGCGACGCTCGAAAACGACCGCGTTGCGCTGGCACGGGTCGAGGCGGATCATCGGCGCAGGAGCCAGGCGATGGGCCGCAACGCGCTTAGCGAATCGGATCGCGCGCTGGCGATGGGCGAACGCGCGCGCGACCTTGTCGACCGGATGGCGGAAACGGAGGATGCGGTCGCTACCGTCGCCGTGCTCGCCGCGCTGCCGGGCCCCGCCCCTCGTCCGCTGCGCCTCGATTCGGCCCCGCCTGCCCCCGTCAATGGCGTCTATCGCCTCCCCGTTACGGGACGGCTGATCACCGGACTGGGGGAGGTTTCGGACGCAGGCGTCACGTCACGGGGGCTCACCTTCGTCGTCGCTCCGGCTGCGCCCGTTACTGCGCCGGCGGGCGGCACGGTGCGCTACGCCAAGCCGTTTCGCGACTATGGTACGATCGTCATCATCGATCATGGCGATGGCTGGACGACGCTGATCACCGGCTTGTCGACGACGGTGCTGACGCCGGGCATGGTCGTCGCGATGGGCGATCCGATCGGCGTTGCCGGCAAGGGCGAAGAGCCCGAAGTCACGATCGAACTCCGCCGACGCGGCGAACCGATGGATATTGCCGCGTTGGCCGGGTGACGCGACTGACACGTCCCTTCCTGCCGATCGCGAAAGTCACGCCCCGTTCAGCCGCCAAGTGCTTTGATCCGGTGACGCAAAGCCGCTAGGACAATCCACCACCCACGCCCCCTGCCCAGGAATTTCGATGGCCCGCCCGCTTCTTACCGCGACTGCCCTGCTCGGCACGCTGACGCTCGTCCCGCTCGCGACGCAGGCGATGGCGGCGGCGGATTCGACGAATTATCAGGAATTCGATCAGTTTCTCGACGTTTTCAACCGGATCAAGGCCGACTATGTCGACAAGGTCGACGACGACAAACTGATCAAGGGCGCGATCGCGGGGATGCTCGCCAGCCTCGATCCGCATTCGAGCTATATGGACGCGCTCGATTACGACAATCTCAGGATCCAGACCGAGGGTAATTATGGCGGGCTCGGCCTGACCGTCTCGATGGAGGATGGCGCGGTCAAGGTCATCGCGCCGCAGGAGGATACGCCTGCCGCACGCGCCGGGGTCAAGGCAGGCGATTACATCACGCATATCGACGGCAAGCTGATCTATGGCGACACGCTTGACGAAGCGATCGGGCTGATGCGCGGCATGCCGGGAACGAAAATCACGCTGGGCCTCGTCCGTCCGGGCCGCGACAAGCCGCTCGATGTGACGATGAACCGCGAAATCATCGTACAAAAGCCGGTTAAGTGGGAAGTGCGCGGCGATGTCGGTTATATCAACATCAACACCTTTTCCGAAAATACCGGTGCCGATACGCGCGGCGCGATCATGGCGATCGACAAATCGCTCGGCCATCGTCCGCTCGGCTATGTCGTCGATTTGCGCAACAATGGTGGCGGGCTGCTGACGCAGGCGATCGCGGTCGGCGACGCATTCCTCGATCATGGCGAGATTGTTTCGCAACGCGGCCGTGAGAAGACCGATATCGAACGCTATTACGCCAAATCGGGCGACGACGCACACGGCCTGCCCGTCGTCATCCTGACTGATTCAGGAACTGCCTCGGCGTCCGAAATCGTCGCCGGCGCGCTGCAGGATCATCACCGCGCGCTGATCATGGGCGAACGGACATTCGGCAAGGGATCGGTCCAGACGCTGCTGCCGCTGGGACCGAAGACCGCGCTCAGGCTGACGACCGCGCGTTACTACACCCCCTCGGGCCGGTCGGTTCAGGAAGGCGGTATCCAGCCCGACATCATGGTACCCCAGATCAGCGACCCCGATTACAAGACGCGCCCCGTCTTCCGCGAAGCCGATTTACGCCGCCACCTGATCAACGAGGTCAAGGCGGACAATGCCGTCCTCGAAGAGGATGTGAAGGACGATCCGCGCTTTTCGATGACGCCCGATCAACTCAAGAAAGCGGGCATCCCCGACTTTCAGCTTTATTATGCGCTGAAGACGATCGCGCGCCTGGGCGGCCCGACGCAGATCGCCGCCGCGACCAAGCCGCGCCCGATCCCTGACGCCGACAAACCTGCCGCGGATAAACCCGCCACCGCGAAGTGACACGCAACCTGCGCAATGCCCGCCTGATCGCGCTCGTCGTTCCGGCGGCACTCCTCGCGGGCGCGTGGAGTTTTCAGCTATGGGTAGGCCTGTTCCCGTGCGAAATGTGCCTGTGGCAACGCTGGCCGCATTATACCGCGGTGATCGTCGCCGCATTCGCCTTCATGATGCCGCCGCGCATCGCGCGTGGACTAGTCGCGATCGCGGCGATGTTGATCGCAATATCGGGGCTGATCGCCCTTTATCATGCCGGCGTCGAATATCGCTGGTGGCACGGCATCACCGCCTGCACCCAGACGCTCGACCTGTCGGGCCTGACTCCCGCCCAAAGACTGGACCGCATCATGAACACCCCCGCCGTCCCCTGTGACGTCGCGCAATGGCAGCTTGGCGGGATCTCGCTTGCCGGGTTCAACGCGATCATCTCGCTGGGCACCGCCGCGGTGATTGCGATCCTGTTGGGACGCCGCGCATGACGCGCTGGCTGCCCGGCGACGCACCCCGCGCGACCGACGCGATGATTCGGGTCGATCAGGCGGGCGAGTTCGGCGCGACGCGGATCTACGCGGGTCAGCTTGCGATACTCGGCGACCGTCACCCCGCCGCGCGCGCGATCCATCACATGGCGGCGCAGGAAGAGCGCCACCGCGCCTGGTTCGACCGGGAAATGACGGCGCGCCGCGTCCGTCCGACCTTGCTCCAACCCTTCTGGGATCGCGCTGGTTTCGCGCTCGGCGCGATCACGGCGGCGCTGTCGCCCAATGCGGCGATGGCGTGTACTGCGGCGGTGGAAACCGAAATCGATCACCATTATCAGGAACAGGTCGACGCGCTGGGCGATAGCGATCCGACGCTGTCGGCGGCGATCCGCGAATTTCAGGCCGAAGAGCTGGAGCATCGCGACCATGCGCTCGCGGCGGGGGCCGAGAGTACGCCGGGCTATCCGGTATTGAGCGGTCTGATCCGGCTGGGTTGCAAGGTGGCGATCGCCGCCGCCAAACGAATTTGAGGAGTTTGTCGATGCGTATCCTGCTTCATATGGCCCCGCCCCTCTCCCTCGCCATGGCCCTGCTCGCTAGCCCCGCGCTCGCGCAGCAGCAGTCCGCACCAGTCGATACCTCCGCATCCGCTGCCGTCGCCGCGAAGCGCGCCGGGCTGTCGGCACCCGCCGCCACCATCTCGGCGCAGCCCGCACTGCCGGGCGTCAAGCTGGTCACGAAACCAAGGGGTGAAAGCGTTGCGCCGAAACGCGCACCGGTCAACGGTGTGCTCGTCCTTTACGGCAACGAACGCTGCCCGACGAACAATGACGGCGATGAAATCGTCATCTGCGAACGTCGCGATGCGAAGGAACAGTATCGCGTCCCCAAGGAATTGCGCGAATTCGCGATCACACCCGAAAATGAAAGCTGGGCGGCAAAGGCGCAGGGGACGCTCGACACCGGGCTTGGCGTCGATACGATCGGCAGTTGTTCGGCGGTCGGCGCGGGGGGCAATCTCGGCTGCTTCGCACAACAGGCCAAGGCCGCAAGGGCCGAACGCCGTGCAATGAACAAGGCTGCGAACCCCGACCAACCCTGATCCCCACTTCTCGCGTCCCGCGTTGATCGCTAGCATGGCGGCGGGCAGATGGGGGACGAAGGCAAATGGCAACGGTCGCACCGCAAGGCACGCATTTTCGCAATTCCTACGATCCCGATCGGTTCGAACGCATCCTTGCGATCGGCGCCGTCATTCTGCTCTTCGCCGCAGGTATCGCGATTCTTCGCGGCAGACCCGACTGGCCCGCAGTGCCGCCGCTCGTCTGGCTTCACCTTGCCACGATCGCTGTCGCCTTGGCACTGACGCCCGTCATGCTATTGCGCCGTCGCGGCGATTCTCGCCATCGTCTGCTCGGGACGGTCTGGGTCGGGGCAATGCTGGCGACAGCGGTGATCAGCCTCGGCATCCGACTGACGAACAACGGTAATTTCAGCATAATTCATATCCTGTCGATCTGGACGCTCGTTCAGGTCCCGATCTTGTGGTGGACCGCCCGCAAGCATCAGGTCGTCCGCCATCGCCGTGCCGTTCGCGGCATGGTGACGGGCGCGTTGCTGATCGCGGGCTTCTTTACCTTCCCCTTCGACCGGCTGCTCGGCCGCTGGTTGTTCGGATAGGGGCTTGGC